>JBHJJI010000110.1:0-116327 GCA_050042805.1 Leptolyngbyaceae cyanobacterium | reverse complement strand
CAGTGTTCAACTCCTGCCGCAGCGGCCACACCGCCGCCGATGACGCCGAAATGGATTGGCGACAGCAAAACCTGGTGCAGGCGCTGGTCAATCGGGGGGTGCCGGGAGTCGTGGCCATGGCCGAACGGATTACCGATGAGGTGGCGATCGCCTTTACGCGGCTGTTTTATCACAACCTACGAACCGGCTTTCCCATCGACATGAGCCTGAGCCGCACCCGTCAGGGCCTGATCTCAGGATTTGGCTCCGATCAGCATTATTGGGCGTTGCCGATTCTGTATTTGCAACCGGACTTTGATGGCTACTTGACCCAGGGCGGGGGGGCGACCGATGAGTCACTTGATACCGATTTGCTGCCCATGAACCCGCCGGTGTCGGTGTCGCGATCGGAGGCCAAAACCGAAGCCACCGTCCCGACATCCCCGGTCCCCCCAGCCACGCCACCGACGCCAGTCGACGAGCCCAACGGGCCAGATATGCCCTCAGAAGTTCCCCTCTCCGAGGGCGGCACGGCCACCTTCCTCACTGAGTTGGAAACGGCCCCCCTCCCCGAAGCCGACGAAGATGAGCTCCTGGTCAGCTACGTCGAGCAGCTATCTAAAAACGCGACCAGCACCGACGAGCCGCCAATGCCGGCCGATCAGGGCGAGGTTTTGGTCAACGACCCCACCCAGCAGGCGGGTCTGGAAATCTACGAGACGCTGCCTGAGGTGCCACCACCCGATCGCGCTCATCCTTCGCCGCCGCCCCGCTCTACGGCCGCTCCCCCCCCTCAGAATCAAACCCCGACCCCGTTGCCCAACCAGACTGCTAGCCGCCGTCACTCGCCTCGCTCTCCCGAAAAACCGATCTTGGTCTGGTTTGCCCTCGGGCTAGTGGGCGTAGTCGGCATGATGGGGCTGGGTCTCTTGGCCATTCGCTGGTCTGACAATGGGATTCCGTCTCCACCGTTATCTGCCGCGACGCCATCCACCCCGTCAGGAGAACCCCAACCGGCTAGTCCCGATGCTTTTACCTTGATTAAGCGAGGCGAAGATGCCCTCAAGCAAAATCGTTACGCTGATGCTCGCGACGAGTTTGATCAGGCATTGACCCAAGCCCTGATGGGCAACGCTGACCCCACGACGGTGGGTGATGCGATTTGGTCTTGGGTAGCCGATACGACAGAGCCCGATTTGCTGTACATCAAGGGGCGTATCGCCTGGCAAGAAAGCGGCCTGATGCAATCTGAGCCAGAAGATGTGAATAGTCGCTATGAGGGGCGCACCTTTGCCCGTCAAGCTCGCACCGCTTGGGAACGCACCGACGATCGCTTTATCAAAGGTCGCATCGCCCGGGGCTTTGCCGACTATGAGGCGGGTGATTGGGATGGGGCGATCGCCAACTGGGAAGCTGCATTGACCCTCTATGATGAGCAGCGCCGTCGGCAACCGAATCCGACAGCAGCACCTGCCGATCTAACCATCTTGCAAGCCTACGCGGGATTGGTGATGGCCCATACCCAACTCGGAAACCTCAATTCCGCTGGTTTAGAGGAAGATGAAGGTCTGCAGCAGGCCAGCGAAGCCGAGCAGGCCCTCTTGAACGCCGATTCGGCCACAGAACTGGCCTATGCCCAAGAGTACTTTTTAACGCTGAAAGACCTGGACGAATTGGAAAGAATGGCTCCGCAAGTCGTGAGCCAAATCAATGAATCGCCCCATACCTGGAACAATTGGCTATGGACCCCTAGCCTGCTGCAGGACTGGCGGCGAGACTACCGCTATTGGGATGCTGAGACCAGAAGCGTATTGACCCCAGAGGACTTGCCCTTAGAAGAATCTTCCCCAGAAGACTCTCTCCCAGAGGAATCGCCGTCAGAGGAACTGCCATCAGATAACTGATGTAGCGGCAAGAGACAGCCCTATTAGTCAGCCTGATCACGGCACCAAGGCAAGGGATTCCTGCCACCATAGATGCTCAAGGACTGGCTGTTTTGTGCCCCTCTAGACGAGTCGCCGTGGCGGCAGCATCGTTCCCTAAAAGCAACAGTGGAAGGCGGCCAGCAAGCGCTAAATTAGGGGCAGTTGATTGCGTGAGTATTGCCATGACTGCGACCCCGATCACTTTGAAATCGCTAACGGTTGAACCCCTGACCCCCGATGCCTTCGCCCCCTTTGGCCAGGTGATTTGGGCATCTCAAGATGGGGCAGCCTATGGCCCAGAGGATGCTCAACTGGAGCTGAGCCAGGGCATCCCGCGTTTTTACATCATGCGGTTACCCACGAAGGGTCGCAAGTTTGGGGCGATTACTCGCCATCAACGCTGCACACAATGTTTAGGCGCTCTCAATGGCATCCCGTGGCTGATGGCCGTAGCCGCCCCAGCCACCGCTTCAGAGCCTGATCCAGCAGGCATTCGTGCCTTTGAGATTCCCGGCGACTGTTTCATCAAACTGCACGTGGGCACTTGGCACGCGGGGCCGCTGTTTGACGCATCAGAAGTGGATTTTTATAACTTGGAGCTGAGCGACACGAACGTCATTGATCACCAAACCTGCAACTTGCGATCGCGCTTCCACGTAGAATTTGAAATCATCTAGCGATAGGACAGCAATCGATGGCGAAATTTGTCATGTGGGGCAGCTACTGTGAAAACGCGCTGGAAAAGCGGACGCCCTACCGCACCGCTCACCTCGCCGGACTGACATCGCAAAAAGAGAGTGGGGTGCTGGTTTCTCTCGGGCCAACCGTCGATAACACAAAAGTCTTGGGCATTTATGAAGCTGATGATGAGGCGACCGTGCGGCAGCTGGTTGAAGGGGATCCCTACTGGGAAAACGGCATCTGGACAGACTATGAGGTCTATGAGTGGAACCAGGTATTTTGATCGCGACACGGATAATACCAGTTCACTAAAACATCGAGAGCATCCTGGTTCCCTCAGAAGTCCAGTGACCGAGAAATAGACAGCCTGACAGCCTTGCTCTTAGCTATCGCTGGACTGGGTGATGTGTATTTGCCAGCAGGCCAGCGCCTGATTGTGAACTTCGCGCCAGGGCAGACGATGCTGCTGGGCCAGAGCCGCACAGTCTTCATATTCGGGATGGGCCTTGAGGGGGCGGTCTTGACCGGGGACAAAAGCCAGCTTCATCCGAATCGAGCCGAGGGGCGTCATGAGGGACATGATCTCCCGACGCAAACGGAGACGATGTTGCACCGATCGCCGCACGCCTAAAGTCGTGGTTTCCTGCAGCAAAATTTGTTCGCAAACGTCAGCCGTTTCGGGGTAGGCGATCGCACTGATCAGGTGCCCCAAGCGCGATTTTTTCATCGTGACACTTTGGGTAAAGACGTCCAGCGCACCCGACTGCAGCAGGCGATCGTACAGATAGCCAATCGCTTGGGGGGACATGTCATCCACCTGAGTTTCTAGAACCACGACGGTTTCCCGACCGGCTCGCTGCTCAATATCAGCCGTTTGAGGGACTCGCTCAGCAGCATTCTCCAACTCCACATCGGGCGCTGAAGAGGCAGGATGACTCTCCGATGGGGAAAACGTGGCGCGATCGCCCTGAGGCGGTGCGGTTTCTAGGGCCGGTTGTTCGTGGGGATGGTGATGTGCCGCTGTCGAGTCAGCCGGGGGGCTCGGTGCATGATGATGGGCGGAGTGAACCGGGGGCGAGGCCGGTGACATTGGGGTGCCGACCCACAGCCGCAGAATATTGGGTAGTGCCAGGTCTTTGTTGCCAGCGCCGAGGCCCACTTTTTGCAGCTTGAGGGGCGGGGGCTCGCCAAACTGGGCGGCGAGTTCGGTGGCGATCGCCGCGCCGGTAGGCGTCACCAGCTCACCCGACAACCCGGCATTGTAGATGGGCACCTGCGCCATTTCCATCAGTTTGAGCACGGCTGGGGCCGGGACGGGCAAACGACCGTGGGCCGCACGGACAGTGCCCGTACCAGTCGGCAAGGGGGCGCAGTGCAGTTCATCCACGTTGAGCCAGTTGAGGCCGAGGCAGGTGCCGACAATATCGACGATCGCGTCAGTTGCCCCCACCTCATGAAAATGTACCTGTTGCGGATCAATCCCGTGAATCGCCCCTTCGGCCTGGGCTAATCGACGAAAGACAGCCAGACTCCAGGCGATCGCGCGGGCGGGCAAATCAGCGGCGGTAATGATTTGCTCAATGTCACGGAGATGACGCAGCGGTGGTGGAGGTACTGAGCCGGTTTCGTGGGGGAGCCCAACGTTGACCTTAGTCGCCGCAATGCCGTTTTTACGAGCGATCGCGGCCGTGAGTTTGACCGTTTCTGGCAGATTGAGGAGATCGATTTGGGCTTGCAAATAGCTCAGCGGCACCCCGGCACTGACCACTGCCCCCAAACACATATCCCCCGAAATGCCCGTCGGACAATCCAGAAAGGCTAAAGTCTTCATACAAGGTCTCCGCAGTGTCCTCTCCATCTTCCATAATGAAGACGCCTTTGCAGGCAGATTTCTTAAGAAAGTGCCAGGAGACCGAGCGATGACGACGATCTACAAGGTTCATCCCAAAAATCCTCAATCACGCAAAATTTCCACCATTCGAGATGCCCTGCGACAGGGGGCAATTATGCTGTACCCCACCGATACGGTCTACGCGATCGGCTGCGATCTGACGGTGAAATCAGCTGTGCAGCGAGTGCAACAGCTCAAACAAGTTTCCAACGACAAACCGCTGACATTTATGTGTTCGTCGCTGTCCAACATTGCGGAATATGCCTGGGTCAGTGATCCGGCCTATCGCAAGATTCGTCACCTAATTCCGGGCACCTACACGTTTTTGTTGCCCGCAACGAAGCTGGTGCCCAAGCTGGTGATGAGCCCCAAACGCAAAACGACCGGCATTCGCGTCCCCGACTGTCCGATTTGTTTAGCACTGATCGAAGCCCTAGAAAATCCGATTGTGTCGACCTCCGCCCTTTCCCTAATGGAATCAGAGTCAGCACCGGTTTCATCAAAGGCGGCGCTGTTTGACCAAGTGGGACCTCGCGTTGATTTCATCATCGACGATGAGCAAGAGTTGGGCTACGGCCTCTCCACCATCTTGAATCTGGCTGACCCAGAAGCGCCGGTGATTGAGCGCAAAGGTTTGGGTTGGGAACACGCGGTGGAAATGGGCATTGAGGTGAATGAGGAAACGGTGTTGTCGCCGCACTGAATCAGTTTTGAGTTCAGAATTCGGAGTTCGGAGTTCGGAAGTGCGAATTCGGAAGTGCGAATTCGGAATTCGGAGTTCGGAGTTCAGAGATCCTGCGAGAAGGGCACTAGACGCACAGCGGCTACGCTTCGAGAAGCCCTACGCAGTTCGCAGTGGAGAGCGGAAACCTATAGCAGAATTCGGAATGAAGAAGTCGGAAGTCAGAATTAAAAAGCTGATCTGATGGTAATTTCAGGCATTGGGGATGACCTGATCAAACTGCGCCTTGCTATAGTGGTCTGCCAGTATTGAAATTATGAGTTTTTGTAGGTTGGGTTGAACAGAGTGAAACCCAACATTGGAAAGGGTTTTGTTGGGGTACGCTGACGCTAACCCAACCTACAAATTCAAGCCTGACGCTGCACTAGAGCAATCCAAAATAAAAAATCCCCCCTAAAGAACCCGATTTCTGGGAACAGGTGACCAGTCTGCGGCCAGTTTTTCATAGAAACCGGGTTCTTCGACACGTTATTGCTTGGCATACTCCTAGAGGAATTTGAAGTCCAAAGCACAGCATTCTTCATGCTGCTTTTGCTATTCACACTGCCGCGCTCGGCCGCTGAACTTCGAATTCACATTTTCGTCTTCCAAATTCGCACTTCCGAACTCCGAATTCGCACTTTCAAATTCCGTCTTCTCACCGCCACATCCCAGCTCTGAATCGTGATGAGGCATTTAGCTCAGAGCCGTTACCCCTTAGGATAAGCGTGTAGAGAAGTTTCGTTTCTTATCAGAACTCAGGATGGATATTAAATCAGGCTTTGTCGACACCATCGGCAACACCCCCCTCATTCGGCTCAATAGTTTTAGTGAAGAGACCGGCTGTGAAATTCTCGGCAAAGCGGAGTTTCTCAATCCTGGTGGGTCAGTCAAAGATCGAGCGGCTCTATTTATCATCAAAGATGCTGAAGAGCAGGGTCTGTTAAAGCCAGGCGGCACGGTGGTCGAAGGCACGGCGGGCAACACCGGCATTGGGTTGGCCCATATTTGCAACGCGAAGGGCTATAAATGCCTGATTATCATTCCCGAGACGCAGTCTCAAGAAAAGATGGATATGCTGCGAACGCTGGGGGCCGAGGTGCGGCCAGTCCCGGCGGTGCCATACAAAAATCCTGACAATTACGTGAAGTTATCGGCGCGCATCGCAGCAGAAACGCCCAACGCCATCTGGGCCAATCAATTTGACAACCTCGCTAATCGTCGCGCCCATTATGAAACGACGGGGCCAGAAATCTGGACACAGACGGATGGTCAGGTGGATGGCTGGGTCGCCGCCACGGGCACGGGCGGTACCTACGCAGGCGTAGCAATGTTTTTTAAAGACAAAAATCCCGATATTCGCTGTGTGGTGGCTGACCCGATGGGCAGCGGTCTCTATAGCTATGTCAAAACCGGCGAAATTAGCACCAGCGGCAATTCAATTACGGAGGGCATCGGCAACAGCCGGGTCACCGCCAACATGGCCGGAGCCCCCGCCGACGATGCCATTCAGGTGAATGATCACGAAGCTTTGCAGGCGGTGTATCAACTGCTCTACAAAGATGGCTTGTTTATGGGGGGCTCGGTGGGCATCAACGTCGGAGCAGCGGTGAAGCTAGCGAAGCAAATGGGGCCAGGGCACACGATTGTGACGATTCTCTGTGATAGCGGAGCGCGGTATCAGTCACGGTTGTTTAGCCAAGACTGGCTGAAGTCAAAGGATCTCTGGTCTGACAGTCTGCTGCCCAGCAATTTTTAAGGGGATTTTTCAAAACGCATCGCGATCGCTGGAGTTTGGCACTGTCAAGCTCTAATCGATCGCGTTGCTACCCGCAGCCATCGACAAGGGTGGGTGAAATAACGCCGCAGTCTACTCGTTACGTTTGGTGAGGGGCGAGGGTGGCCAGCTCCGTCGGCGCGATCGCCCCGTGTTCGGTCACGATGGCGGTAATCAAGTCGGCGGGCGTCACGTCTGACAAAGGATTGTAGGTTTTGACCCCAACCGGACAGGTCACCGTGTCGCCCAACCTACAGACATCGGTTTCGTTGCCCTCGGTAATCTCGACCTGTTGACCATTGGGCAGCGCAAAGTCAACGGTAGAGAGCGGCGCTGCGACGAGAAAGGGGAGGTTGTGGGCTTTGGCCGCCAGCGCTAACCCATAGGTGCCAATTTTGTTGACCGTATCGCCGTTGGCCGCGATGCGATCAGCCCCCACGACCACCGCGTCAACCATGCCCTGCTGCATGCAGTGGGCCGCCATGCTGTCGGTAATCACCGTGGCGGGAATCTGCTCCTGCAGGCATTCCCAGGCAGTGAGGCGAGAGCCCTGGAGCCAGGGCCGGGTTTCACCCACAATCACCTGAGAGAGCCGCTGCTCTTGCCAAGCCGTTCTGATAACTCCTAAAGACGTGCCAAAACCCGAGGTCGCCAGCGCGCCGTGATTGCAGTGGGTGTACAGGGTCAACTGAGCGGGTTCAGCAGGCAAAGCAGCCAGGCCATGCTGACCGATCGCGACACAGATCTCCCAATCTTTTTGTTGAATTTTTTGCGCCGTCTGCAACAATCGCGCCTTGAGGTCGCTCACGCTACCTGAGCTGTGCCGCACCTGCTCAACCATGTGATCGACCGACCACATCAGGTTAGCCTTGTCGGGACGCGTCGCTTTCAATTGCTCGGCGATCGCCTCTAGCCGTTCTAAAAATGCCGTGCGCTCTTCGGTGTCAATCACCCGTGCCCCCAGATACAGCCCGTAGGCTGCCGCCAACCCCAAAGCTGGCCCACCGCGAACAATGCGGGTTTTAATGGCAGTCACAATATCTTCGCTGCGGGTGATCGAAACGACGGAATATTGCTGAGGCAGCTTAGTCTGGTCGATCAGCAGAACGTGATCATCTCGCCAAAGTACCGGAAAAACACGGGTTTCTAGAACGTCTGCCATAGGAATGTCTGCCATAGGAATTTAGGAGGGTGCCACAGTCAGCGCGTCTGTGGCAAATTAGCACCCTTGGAAAGCGTAGTCGCGCTGACGGTCAGCCAAAATCACCCCGATTCTAATGGAATTTGTTCCGAATGCTAAGTCTCATCTAGATTGAGGACGCTCCGGCCTCTCCTGACTTTCGGCAAAGCCTATCCAGAGGGCTATTGATGGCCGCAGCATCACAACACCCGACCCGAAGCCGATCGCTTCAAAAATTGCCCCATACCGGCTCGACCCCGCCAGGTATCGCCATCCACAATCAGTTCGCCGCGTAAAAATACCTGCTGCACCTTGCCCTGCACGCGGCGACCTTCAAACAGCGAATAGTCCACGTTGGAATGGTGGGTATTGGCGCTCAGGGTGTGCTGCGCCTCCGGATCAAACAGCACTAAGTCGGCATCACTGCCCACCGCGATCGTGCCCTTTTGAGGAAACATGCCGAACATCTTGGCCGGGGCGGTGGAGGTTAACTGTACAAAGCGATTGAGATTGATGCGTCCCTCCCGAACGCCACCGTCGTAGAGCAGCGGTAGGCGAAATTCGACGCCTGGTGCACCGTTGGGGATTTTGGAAAAATCGTCTTTGCCGTATTGCTTGGACTGCAAAATGCCGAACAGGTATTCGTAAAAGCAGAAGGGGCAGTGGTCAGTGGCCACAATATGCAGGTCGTCAAACTTCAAGCCGCGCCAGAGGGCGTGCTGACAGGTGTGGTCGCGCAGGGGTGGCGTCATCACGAACTTAGCCGGTTCAAATCCTGGCCGGTCGTATTCCTCGTCGGTCAAAAACAGGTAGTGGGGGCAGGTTTCGGCAAAGGCGGGGATGCCGCGATCGCGCGCCTCCACCACAGCCTCTAGCGCTTCCTTCGCCGATAGATGCACGATGTACACCGGCACCTCGGCCAGCTCAGCAATGCGAATGACACGATGGGTGGCTTCCCCTTCCATCAGTTGGGGGCGAGTCAATTGATGATATTTCGGCGAGGTGTTGCCCTGCTCCAGGGCTTCTTCAATCAGCGCTTGAATGACGACGCCATTTTCGGCATGGAGGTTGACCATGCCCCCATGGTTGCCCACCTTGCGCATGGTGCGATAGATATCGGCATCATCGACCATCAACACGCCGGGATAGGCCATGTAGAGCTTGTAGCTAGAGATGCCGTCGTGGTTGATCAGGTCGGGTAGCTCCGCGAGAGAGCTCGGATTCACGTCTGTGAGAATAACGTGAAAGCCATAGTCCACACAGCACTGCGGTTCAGCGGCGGCCAAGCGTCGATCCAGCGCCGCCTTCGGGCTCTCACCCTGAAACTGTTGGGCAAAATCCACAATGGTGGTGGTGCCGCCAAAGGCTGCCGATCGCGTGCCCGTTTCAAAGGTGTCGCAGGTATAGATACCATTACCCATCGGCGTTTCCATGTGGACATGGACGTCGATGCCGCCGGGAAAAATCAGCAGGCCGTCGGCGTTATACGTCGTGGCATTGTCGTGGTTAATCTCGCGGGCGATCGCCTCAATCCGCCCCCCCTCGACCAAAATATCTGCCACGTAATCATCGACAGCGGTGACAATGCGTCCGCCCTTGATCAGCACTGGGGCCATGGGATTGCTCCAAATTTCAACAAGAGGATGGTGGAAACCAGAGGGGGAAATCAGAGGATCGTGGAAACTCGTGAGCCGGTCAGGCCGCTTGTGCTTTGTAGGCAGCCCAGCCCCCCAGGGCAGAGATGTCGGGCCAGCCCTGTTCTTCAATCAGCGCTTGGGGATACAGCATGGCGATCGCGGTTTCTCCTGTCTCTAGGGTCCCCTCAGCGGGATACATGTGAGGCGGCTCGGTGGCAACGAGATGCTCATATTGGGCAGGAGTGAGGGTGTACAGCTCGCCAGGGATGGCAATGCCACCCGTTTCGACCGCATAAATGCCGGGGTGCCAACCGTCTTTCACCGCGTGCAGGCGATAGCAAGCAGCGGTTTTTGCTTCGCGCACAAACGTGGCGTCTTGCAGATTGCCGTGGTCGGGTTGTCCCCGCAGAGCCGATCCACAAATAAAGACTGTTTGAGTAGCTGCAGCCGTCATGAATTCTTTCCTTAAGAATGCAGAATATTTATTTTTCAGAGGTTACTTCAATTGCCAACGTGACGGGGTCAGCCCCATCGCAAAGATGTAAAACCTCATATCTTGATACAACCCTAAACATCCCCATCACCGTTAGTGGAGAGGGCTTCCAGCGCCTCAACTACCCGCTGTTTACTCGCCTCCAAGTGTGCCTGAATCGAGGCGATCGCCCGGTCGGACTCGCGGGCCACAATGGCGCTGCAGATTTTATGATGCTCGCTGCAAATTTCCAACACTTGCGGGTTGTAACGCGTGGTGTGTACCCGCAACAGCATCATTTTGTCGAAGACCTGATCAAGCAACCCCGTCAACCAGCCGTTGCCCGTGCTGACGGCAATCTGCCGGTGAAACTGATAGTCAAGATTGAGCATCTCAAAGGTATTGAGGGCTGAGGTCTGGCGCTGGACGGCCCGCTCCGCCTGGGCGACCGATTGCTGCAGCACGTCTAACGCGCGATCACTCGCTTCGAGACAGGCCAACCGCACCGCCGCTTGTTCTAGCGCTAAGCGACAGTCATAGAGCTGCACGGCATCGGTCACGGAGACGGAGATAATGCGCAGCCCGCCCCCATCGAGAATCACCAATCCTTCTCGCTGTAGCTGCCGCAGCGCTTCGCGAATCGGCGTGCGACTGACCTGAAGCTGCTCGGCCAGATGAGTTTCCACTAGGCGATCGCCGGGGCGCAGTTCACCGGAGAGAATGCTGGTGCGGAGCACCTGGTAAGTCTGCTCATGGAGCGACTCCCGTCGGGGTAGAGGTTTAGATAGCGTGACCAAGGGAAAAATCCTTCGAACTTGAGGACGGATAACAGAGGCTCGAACAGCCATCCGTCCTGCTTGCTAGCAGTCGGACATGACGATCAGGATGCTACAGAAAATTGTCTGTCCTAGGGCTATATTTGAGCGCAGAACCCTTACGACTCAATTCGGCCAGACAAGCGTCAGAGTAAACGATTTTACAGCAACAGCCCCCGCAGCCATTGTATACAGTATACGCTTCAAGCCCTACAGTAGTGGCATAGAAGATTAGTCGCAGATTGCCCGCAGAGAGGTTTTCCTATGGTTTCATCGGTCGTTTCAACCCTGGCGATTAATGGCAATCGCCTGATGGCCATGATTCGTCAGGTCGCTCAACTGGGAGCCCTTCCCAACGGCGGTGTCCAGCGCTTGGCGTTTAGTGCAGCCGATGGCCAGGCTCGCGCCCTCGTCAGGGGCTGGATGGTCGAAGCGGGTATGACGGTGAAAACTGACCCTGCTGGCAATCTAATTGGTCGGTATCCGGGCCGGTTTGACGATGCTCTACCCCTGATGACCGGCTCCCACATCGACACTGTGCCCAATGCCGGTCACTACGACGGCACCTATGGCGTGCTAGCGGGCATTGCCGTAGTCGCGGCCCTGTCCTCGCAAGGTCAACACCTCGACCATCCGCTGGAAGTCGTCGTCTTTGCCGATGAAGAACGCACCATGATTGGCTGTAAGGCGATGGCCGGACAGCTGTTGCCCGACGCTGAACTGTATCGCAGCCGCAGCCATGAAGCCATCCAAGACTGTCTGGCGCGAGTGGGGGGGGATTGGGCCGCGATCGCCCAGGCCCAGCGATCGCCCGCCTCACTGGCCGCCTTTGTTGAGCTGCATGTTGAACAGGGCCCCGTGCTCACCAGCGCCGACAAACAGATTGGCGTGGTCACCGGCATCGTCGGGCAGCAGCGCTACTGGAGCACGGTCACCGGCCAGTCTAGCCACGCGGGGACGACGCCGATGCCCATGCGTCAAGATGCCCTGGTAGCGGCGTCGCAGTTAGTGCTGGCGATCAATCGCATTGGCAGCCAGCCCGGCGACCAGGTGGCGACGGTGGGCCGCATGGAGCTGCATCCCAACGTGGCCAACAGCATTCCCGGCCAGGTCGAGATGAGCTTAGACCTGCGGGATCTTTCCACTGGCCGACTGCGGCACCTGCTGTTCGAAATTCAGCAGGAAATTGAAGCGATCGCCGCCGCGACAGGCACCCAAATCTCTATAGAACAGCGGTTGTACAATGAGCCCGCTCCCGCCAACTCACATATTCAAACCGCGATCGCTCAGGTCTGTGACGACCTGCAGCTGAGCCACTGCGCCCTGCCCAGTCGGGCCAGCCACGACGCCCAAGAACTCTCTCGCATTACCGATATGGGCATGATCTTTGTGCCCAGCGAAGGGGGCATCAGCCATGCCGAAACGGAATATACGAGCCCCCAAGACTGCTTGAACGGCGCGACCGTTTTGCTGCACACCCTCCTGCGTCTCGATCAGCACTATCACTGCCACCAATGATGGGAGCGGTTAAGGGGATGGGGATTTCGCGTCCTGGCCCGCCCACCCCCGACCCGCCAGAAAGGCTGAGGGCGCATCATCAATGAGCGACCCAAAGCGTTGAGGCAAGGCATGCTCGCGCCGCCGCCACGGCATCAGTGAAGGGCTGTCAACCCAGCTCTGAAGCAAGCTCACATCTGGCCTCTCGGCCCTGGATTCTCCGACGTTTCCAGGATTTCATTGGGAGTCCGATCACTGAGCATTGGCACTCCAGGCGGCTGCCGCCGCGCCAAAAAGCTGGATTTTGACCCTCCTTTTTGGCGGGAAGTCTGTTTCAGTGTAAGGAGCATCAAACCTGGTCGAGTCACATGGCCCCCAAAATCTCTCGTCACGTCTTGGTCCTAGGAATTACCGCCAGTATCGGGGTCTCTCTGTCGGCGATCGCCACCCGGTTTGTCTATCGTTGGGAAGTTTCCCAACAGCAGAGTCAATTTCAGCAGCAGATTGAGACGTTAGCGATCGCGCTGCAGCGCTGCCTCAATCGATACACGACGGTGCTCACCTTTCTGGGTGATCACTATGGAGTGAACCAGGACGCGGTGCAGTCCTCAGAATTCGACGCCTTTGTGGCGCGATCGCTGGCCGAGTATCCCGGCATTCAAGCGCTGGAGTGGGCGCCGGTGGTCGCGCAAGGAGAGCGGGCGACCTATGAAGCGGAGATGCAGGCCCAGGGCTATGGCAACTTCCAGATTACAGAGCTCGATGCGAATGGGGATTTACAGCGATCGCGAGAGCGGCCCTACTACATTCCCGTCACCTATCTAGCCCCCTTGGGGGGGAACGAGGCGGCTTTGGGATTCGACCTCAACTCTAGCCCGACGCGAGTGGCAGCCATTGACCCGGCCCGCGATAGCGGCCAGATTCACGTCACCGGTCGCGTGCGGTTAGTGCAAGAGCAGCGCGATCAGTATGGTTTTTTGGTGGTGTTGCCGCTCTACCAAACGGGCACCGTTCCTGCTTCTCAAGCCTTACGGCGATCTCAGTTCGAGGGCATTTTGCTCGGGGTGTTTCGCGTTGCCGATGTGGTGGAAGAAGCCCTGCAAGGCCTGAGTTACGCCATTGATTTTGAATTGCAGGATCAAGCAGCGGTGACGGCAGAGCAGTTTCTGGGTCGCTATGACGCCGGTAGCCAGGCGGTGACGGCCCTGACGGTTGCGCCCGATCCGGCCCAACAGCAGCGGTCTCAAGCACTTTGCCCCATCTCTACGACCTGTACCCGGACGCTCAGCCTGGGTCAGCAAGAATGGGGCGTCACCTTTATGCCCGCCGCGACGTATCCGGTATCGCCCCTCTACGGCACCGCCGCGACGCTGCTCACAGGATTGCTGCTCACAGGCAGTCTGGTCTTGTTTTTACAACATTTGCAACATGAGCTGATCCGCACTCAGCAAGTCAAGGACTTGAAGCTGCGGTTTTTCTCGATGGCTTCCCATGAGCTACGCACGCCCCTGAGCACCATTTTGCTCTCGACGGAATCCCTCCAAATCAATTACGCTCAGTTTTCCGAAACCCAAAAGCAGCAAAGTTTAGAACGGATTCATCTGACGGCGCAGCAGATGAGCCAGCAGATTGCCGATCTGCTCACTCTGACTCGGGCCGAAGTGGGCAAGCTCGATTTCAGCCCAGAGCTGCTAGAAGGCGGGGCTTTTTGTCGGCAAGTGATTGCGGAAGTGCAGGCAGGCATTCCCCAAGCCATTGAGTTGGCAGACGGCGGCACCCCCGTTAAAGCCTTTTGGGATAAAAAAATGATGGCCTCACTCCTGAGCAATTTGTTAACGAATGCCGCCAAATACTCGCCAGCAGACCAGCCGATTCACGTGAACTTGAGCAGCAATGACCATACGGCGACCCTGCAGGTCAGCGATCTCGGCATCGGCATTCCCACTGCCGATCAGGCGCGCATGGGAGAAGCTTTTCAGCGCGGCAGCAACGTCGGTGAGATTGGTGGCACCGGGTTAGGCTTAGCGATCGTCAAGGTCTGTGTCGAACTCCACCGAGGCCATTGGCAGATAGACAGCAAAGAGGGGCAGGGCACCCGCGTGGTGGTCACCCTCCCCCTCGAATAAATCTGTGCTGTCAAAGGAACGTTGTTGCGTTAATCTGGGCAATTCACTACTCGCGCTTGCCCGGAATCACCATATTCAAGACCAGTGCCGTCATCCCCCCCGTCGCAATTCCGGAGGAAAAGACGCCTCGCACTAAGTAAGGCGTGTTGGCCAAAATGTCGGGCACAAAGGCGACGCCCATGCCGAGGCCCATCGAAACGATCAAAATCAAGGTGTTGCGGCGGCTCAGATTCACCCCGTGCAAGATCTTGATACCAGCGGTGACCACCGAGCTAAACATCAGCAGCGTGGCGCCCCCGAGTACCGGTTGCGGCATCGCCTGAAACAAACCACCAATGATCGGAAACAGCCCCAGCAGGAACAAAAAGCCCGCAATAAAGTAGCCGATATAGCGGCTGCCCACGCCCGTCAGCTGAATGACGCCGTTGTTTTGGCTAAAGGTGGTGTTCGGAAAGGTATTGAAACAAGCGGCAATGAGGGAATTGACCCCATCGCCGAGAATGCCGCCTTTCACCCGCTTCAGATAGGTCTGCCCTTCAATCGGTTCGCCCACCAGCATCGAGGTGGCGGTGAGGTCGCCAATCGACTCAATGGTGGTGATGACGTATAAAAAGGCCAGGGGAATAAAACCCGCAAACCCAAACCCAAAGCCATAGCGGAAGGGAATCGGCACGGTCACGTAGGGCAATTGGCTCAGGCCACTGAAGTTCAACATGCCGAGGGGCCAAGCCACCAGATACCCCACCACCAAGCCAATCAAAATGGCCGACATGCGCAGAAAGGCGCTACGGGTACAGTTAAGCACCACAATGACCGTGAGCACCAACAGCGAAACCATCAGGTTTTGGGGCGTCGCAAAGGTATCAGCCGCGATCGCAGCCGGGCCACCCCCCATCGCGGTAATCGCCACCCGGATCAGGCTTAACCCAATCATCACCACCACAATGCCGCTGACGAGCGGCGTCATCACTTTTTTCAGGGGCTCCACAAAGAAGCTCAAAATAATTTCAACAAAGGCTCCTAGCATACAAATGGTGAGGAGGTAAGCCAGAGTTTGAGTGGGCGATCGCCCGCCATCGACTGCCGCTGTACCGACGGTGACTAACGTGCCCACAAAGGCAAAACTGGTGCCTTGAATGCTCAGCAAACCGGAACCCACCGGCCCCACCTGGTGTACCTGAATAAAGGTGGCAATGCCAGAAATAAACAGCGACATACTAATCAGAAAACTGATATCGGTCGCTTCTAACCCAATGGCATTACCGACCACCAAAGCCGGGGCAATAATGTTTACAAAAGCGGCCAGCACATGCTGCAAAGCGGCAGCAATGGTTTCCCGCAAGGGCGGCTTGGCATGCAGGCCATAAATCATATCAATGCCTTGACTGACCTCCTCAACGGGTGGCACTTCAGCCACGCTCGTGGCTCCAGTCGTGGTGGCAAATCGCAATGGATCGTTCTCAGTCATCGGGGATTCCCTCATCTCTGTGAGCTGAAATTGAGTGATGACATTTCCCTTCAACAGCCACAACAACGTCATGACCTGACGGGAAATCAAGTCTCAATTGTGAGTTTCAGAAGAAAAAATCCGCGCCAAAAAACGTATTATTCGCTACACTTTGAATACGCCTTTCAACAGCTCCAGGGAATTAAGTCTTCTGAAACATTTCGCTTTACAGTACAAAGCGCAAGTGGGGGTTTTGAGGATGACTTCGTGGAGAAAACGGGGAGATTATACGCATTTCCTAACATGCTCAAGGCAACGATTTTCTTTGGTACACGCCTCAGCCAGAGTGGAGTTTAATCTACAGCCTTAAGTCGATACCCGACGCCGTGGACGGTTTCGATGAAATCTTTGGGAGCCCCCGCCTCCCTGAGTTTGGCTCGCAGGGTTTTGATATAGCTCTTAATCGTGTCGGCTTCGGGAGACTCTTGGGTGGGCCAAGCCTGCTCAATTATGGCCGGACGACTCAGGACGCGTCTGCCGTAGCGCAACAGCGCTTCTAACAGGGCAAACTCTTTGGGGGTGAGGCGAATCGGCGATCGCTGATACGTGACTTCGTAGGTGACGGGATTCAGCTGCAGGCTGCCCCATTGCAGCACTGGGGTCATCGTTTCCTGCCCGCGACGCAGTAAGGCCCGAATCTGAGCCAGCAATTCTTGCAGGTTAAAGGGCTTCACCATATAAGCATCGGCCCCCGCATCCAGACCAATCACTTTGTCCAAACTGGTATCGCGCGCGGTCAGCATCAAGACTGGAATGCGACGGCCATGATTTCTGAGGCGCTGGCATAACTGGACGCCATCTAGTTTGGGCAGGGTGAGATCCATCAGGATCAGGTCATAGGTAAAGCTGTTCACTCTTTCCCAGGCCGATTCGCCGTCTTTGACTAAATCAACGACATAGCGTTGAGCCGTCAAGGCTTCGCTCAACGACGCCGATAAGTGAGCATCATCTTCAACCAGCAAGATTTGCATCGTTTGACCCGGCGCGACTCCTGAGCGCGATGATGATGCATTTACGCCCTATCGTCAATCGCCTCAAACCATACCTAATTCTGAGCCCTGATATGGCATCAGCAGGCGACCCTAAACTGTTTTACGCCACATCCTCCGGCATCGCGATCGCCACGATGACGGCAATCGCTCAGCTATCGCAACAGTCGGAATGAAGAAGTCGGAATGCAGAATTGAAAAGCCAATTTGATGGTGATTTCAGGCATTTGACGGAACCTGATCAAACTGCGGCTTGCAATAAACCCCATTCAGCTTGAGAACTGGAATGTTCACATCCGGCGAAACCTCACCACCCGCGTTTCCAACTCGGCCTGAATATCCATACTCAGTCATCGACCTCCCCAGGCAAATGGCAATGCCGGGGAGCCCAGAGACAGGCCAGAGTTGTCGTCTTGTTTCAGAGCGCCGGTCTAAGAGTCCACTCACCGAGGACTGGACATTAAACAGCCTGATTGAATCGCTTTCAAAATCAATAATTCATTCCTCAGAGAATCCTCAGGAACGGTTCATCTAATATTGGACTGCTCGTTCCAAAATAAAGAGGAAGTTTAAGAGCGTGATTGTTATGAGCTTGACCCAAGACCTCGCCCAGTTCGCCGCTAAAATGCAAGACCAACTGCCCGCAGACGCTAAAGCCGTCATGGCCAAGGCCGGTAACGAAATCGCCCAGTTGGGCATCGAAGACCAAAGCCTAAAAGTTGGTGATGTCATTCCCTCCGTGACCTTGCCGAATGCGCTGGGTGAATCGGTTGCCGTGCAAGACCTGCTCAAAGCTGGCCCTGTGGTGATTGCCTTTTATCGCGGCGGTTGGTGCCCCTACTGCAATATGGAACTACGAGCCCTGCAACAGGTGCTGCCAGCCATCAAAGCCCAAGGCGCGCAACTCGTTGCGATCGCGCCAGAAACGCCTGATAATTCTCTCTCGACTCAAGAAAAGAACGACTTGGCCTTTGAAGTGCTCAGCGATGTGGGCAATCAGGTGGCCCGTGAGTTTGGCCTGGTGTTTACCCTACCGGAATACCTGCGTCCCCTTTATCAGAGCTTCGGCATCGACCTGGAAGCCTACAACGGTGACAGTTCCTTTGAGTTACCCGTGCCTGCCACCTATGTCGTTGACGCCACGGGCACCATCGTTCATGCCTTTGTGAATGTTGACTACACCCAGCGCGAAGACCCCGATAATATCGTGGCGGCGCTGCAGCAGCTCGCGTAGTCTTGAGATGCCTTAGGGAGTGGTTCGAAAACAGCGTACCGATCGCAGGGGTTTGGCATGTACGTGTTTAGCGTCCAGCTACTGCCGATCCCCCTCAATCCCCCTAAAGCCCTGCGGGTATGGCTGTGCTAAGGCTGCGCGTAGAAAAAGGGGGAAGCCCTTGCACAGCGGAAAATCTGACAGAGCCCCTTTTTCTGTGGCGCAGCCTGCCCGGAGGGCGTAGGGGCGGCGACAGCGGAGGATCCTACGATCACGCTAAACAGATACTTTGGCATTGCCAAACCCCTGCAGAAAGACATGTTTATACCGGAATCTTGTGTAAACACGGCATCTTTAACGGCAACTCCCAAGATTCCGGTTTTGTCAGTGAACTACTCGATCGCCGGAGCCAGCATCATGAGTTCACGACTGTCGTCGGCGATCGCCGGTTGCAGCATCGCCAATAGTTCAGGATATTGCTCGGCAAACTGGGCTTCAGTCAAGTCTGCACTCAGCACCGTACCGGCATTATCGGTGATCGTATACAAGTAGCCAGCGGGTGCGGCAGTCAGGGTGACGGTGCGGTCGCGCAACACCAACTGTGTGATCACGGCCGATGAGACCGGAGTGGCCTCGGGTTCGTTCGCCACCCCCAAGCCTGACAGACCGAGAATAGTTGCAACCGCGATCGCCGTTGCTAGATCTAAATACCTCATGGTTTCGACCTCCGTAGAGTCTATTGATCGCAGTCGCCAGTCCGGTTAGAACGAGACTGCGGAGCCACTTTGCAATTCGCTCAGGATTCAGAGATCTCCTAGGTGTCCTCAGCAAAATAGCCAGCGCTGTTATTTAGCAGGGTACACAATTTATCCACTCAGTTTGGGACAGTAGGGCGGTCTCGGCGAGTTGATGGTGTCATCCCAGCCATACACCCAAACACCGGTGTCACAGCCTTCAGGGCGAATTTTCTGAGGTGGCAGTGAGGTTTCCCAATGGCTAACTGTGGCAACAATTCATCGTCCGTGACACTGCTTAAACTTTTTGCCGCTCCCGCACCAGCAGGGCTCATTTCGTTTCGGTTCCAGCGGCGGCAGCAGATCGCCATCGAGATAAAACCACCGGCCTTTTTGCTGCTTAAAGCGCGATCGCTCATGAATTTGGCCGATTTGCTCAGACTGGTAGCGAGCGACAAATTCGACGATGCCCGTCGTATCCGCTGGCTGACCTTGCTCTGTCTGTAGCACTGTGAGGCCGAGCCAGGTCGTATTTTGCATACTTTTCATCAGGGCAGCGCGATCGCCCAAGGTTCGCTGGGACGGATGGTGGGTGGCAGTCAAATAGTCCACATTGCTTTGACAATAAGCCGTGTAGCGCGATCGCATCAGCGCTTCCGCCGTGGGGGCAACGGCCTGACCCAGCAAGTAAGGCTGGCAGCAGGTGGCAAAAGATCGTTGGCTACCACAGGGACAATCGTGAGCAGTCAGCATGACGAGATCGTAAAGAGGGAAACTATAGCCGAATACCCTTTGGGAAGGGCCAGGCCCTACGGCATGAAGCAGTCGGCAGTCAGAATTGAAAAGCTGATCTGAGGGTGCTTTCAGGCATTGGGGGTGACCTGATCAAACTGCGGCTGGCTATATCACCGGGTTGTTTCGGAAAGCGTAGACACCGCCAAGCAGTCGCCGAATACCAGACTTTCACTATAGTGCCAGATTTAGCCTCCCAGCCCCTCAGCTCCCTGGCCTGCCCAAGGTTATGAGCACAAAATTGAGAAGCGATACAGTCCTGCAGCAGACTGAGAACAATTCGCTCCGTTGGCAATGTCGGTCAATCAGTCCCGTACAGTCATCGTGCCGTGAGCGGCGACGACGTGCGCCAGAGTTCTTCCAGTTTATTGGCTGGAATTGTCAGATACAGGACATCCTGATTGTCTAACACGTGGGACAGCAACTCAAACCCATGCAGGGCTCCCTGGGGGGTCTTGATATAGAGCGGCACTAAGTCGGCTTCCTGAGCAATCTCAGCAATGGCTCTGCCATAAAAGGTATGGCCTGGGGTGATTAAGGTACCCAGCGCGACCCACAGGCTGTCACCGGTAATGCCGTTTCCCAAAACCTGGCCCCCCAGTGCTGCCGCCGCAAAGGAAGGGGCAGCCAACTCAGTCGGACTCATCACCCGGTTAAACTCAAATACCTGCTGCACCTGCTGGGCAAAGCTGGGGTCTTGTGTACGCACCACAATGGGCAGCTTTGGTGCCATGCTTTTAGCCATCAACGCAATCTCTAGATTGTCGGTGTCGTGACTCGTGACGGCTAACAGCGCCGTAGCCGTCGGAATATGCACGGCATTCAGCGCATCGGGCAGGCTGGCATCATCGATGATGACGGGGATTTTGAGGGCACGCGCACTTTTAATAAACCGACCATGGGGATCACGCTCGATCGCGACCACCTCATAGCCACTTCGTTTCAGCCGTTGAGCAATCTGAAAGCCGACGGCCCCTAAGCCACAAATGATGTAGTGATTGCGCTGAGGCAATTGCACGGCATTCCACACCTGATGAAAGTGACTGCCCAAAACGAGATCATTCAGCAACGCATAGAAAACGCCGATCACTCCAGCCCCGACCAACATCATGGCCGCCGTAAAAACCTTAATAGCCACAGGCGCTTGTTCGGCAACTTCTTCGTGGCCCCCGGCACCGGTCAGCATGCCGACGGTGAAGTACAGGGCATCAGGAAAGGGGATCGAAAAATTGACGCTAACGTAGGTGAGCGACGAGGCGATGATCAAAAAGAACAGCACTAGGGTGATCAGCAGCGCGGCCTGGCTCTGGCGACGAAACTGAGTCAACCCAGCAAAGAAGCTTCTGAGGCGGCGCTCCCAGGTCAGGCGCTTACTGCGACGGGCTTCGGGTCGGGTTGCGATGATCAAGCGATCGCCGGCCTCCAGCTTGTGATCGTGCAGCACCGCTGACACTAAATCCACCTTTTGACGGGCGGGATGGTAATAAATCAACATGCGATCGCGGTTGTCCCACAGATGTCTCATCAGCGCCCCATTCCAGGGATGATGATCATCAATGAGTTCTTCGTACATGGGCCAATTAGAGCCCATCAGGTCGATTTGACCGATCGCAGGATTGCCCAAAGCCGCAAAGGCGAAAATCGGCCCCGCCAATGCCGAAACGCTCATCGAAACGTGATAGGCCAGCGTTTGGTCGAGACGGCTGCCGATCCGCGTGTTGATCAGGCGATTGATGATGCGAATGCGCGGATTAATCACCCGTGCTTGGGTCAAAATCGCCAGGTTGAGCGCATCGTCTGACGACATGAGCAAGAGCGCCGTGGCTTCATGAATACCGGCTTGGATTAAAGTTTCGGGCGATCGCAAATCGCCGACAATAATGTCGTCGTCTTCGCGAGGGAGGGTGCTGATGCCCGTCACCAGCACCCCCTGCCGTTTTAGCAACGAGAAAACTCGGTAGCCCGTATTGCCTAACCCGCAAACAATAATTTTCGGCTTCATCTCGCGCAATGATTCAAAGCGTGGGGCTGGACAATGCTCTCGCACAGTTGTTCCTGATATCTATTCATACTCTGTAGCCTAGAGTTAAAAACGCTGTAGCTTGAGATACGACAGAGGCGGATTGCCGCAATTTTAATGTCTGCCGATCAACCTCAAATGGCGATTCGACTCAGCTTGAAGGGGCTGGATAGCGTTAGCGTCAACCCATAGAGCCCCCTCTATCCTGTTGACGTCTACTCCGTTCCGCCCCGTCCATAGCTGAGTCAGAGGTCGATCTCCCCCCTCCCCAAACCGCACTCCCCAAATCCCTCAAATCACAAAAGCGCTGCCGCGCCCCTGGTTATGCGGCAGCGCTTTTATAATCCGGCTATGCCTGACCTAAAGCGCGGCGGAATCAGTTTCAGCCACCGGTGGATTCAGCGCAATGGGTTGATTAGGCTGAGCCCTAGCCGCGCTCGCGGCACTGAGAAAGGGCGTATTGCTAATCGAGTTATTCGCCAGCGTAAAGAGCGGATTAGAGAGGATACCCGCGAGTGATGTCGCCACCACCGCTAGAATCAAGCTCACCTGCAGGGGACGTAGACCCGGCAGATCCCACCGCACAGGTGGATAGTTTTTGATCGCTTCGGACATTTCTTGCGGCTCTTTAACCACCATCATCTTGACCACACGAATGTAGTAATAGATGGAAATCACACTGGTGATCAGACCCAAGAGCACCAACCCGTAGGCCCCCGCCTGCCAGCCGGCCCAAAAGATGTAGAGCTTACCAAAAAAGCCCGCCAAGGGAGGAATGCCGCCCAGCGACAGCAGACAAATGCTCAAGCCCAACGTCAGCAGCGGATCTTTTTGGTAAAGGCCGCTGTATTCACTAATCTGGTCAGTGCCCGTCCGCAGTGAAAAGAGGATGACGCAGGTAAAGCCCCCCAGATTCATAAACAGGTAGATCAGCAGGTAAAACACCATGCTGGAATAGCCCGCTTCAGTGCCGACCACCAGGCCAATCATTAAAAAGCCGGCCTGGGCGATCGATGAATAGGCCAGTAGCCGCTTCATACTGGTTTGCGCCAAGGCCACCACGTTACCCAATACCATGCTGAGTATCGCCAAGGCGGTAAAGACAAAGTGCCATTGCTCCGACACCAGGGGAAAGACCGTCACCAACAGGCGAATCGCCAAGGCAAAACCAGCCGTTTTAGAGCCCACAGAGAGGAAAGCGACCACCGGGGTAGGCGACCCTTCATAGACATCGGGACTCCATTGGTGAAAGGGCACCGCCGCGATTTTGAAGGCAATGCCCGCAATCACAAAGACCAGGGCCACCACTAACCCGATGGGTGCGGCACTATCACTGGCGACAAAACTGGCGGCAATCTCAGCCAGCTGCATCTTGCCACCCGACAGCCCGTACAGCAGCGAGAGCCCGTACAGAAAAATGGCGGAACTGGCCGCCCCAATCAGCAGGTACTTCAGCGCCGCCTCATTCGAGCGGGGGTCACGCTTCATGTAGCCGGTCAGCAAATAAGAGGACATGCTGAGCGTTTCGAGCGAGACAAAAATCGTGACGAGATCGTTGGCCCCCGACAACAACATGCCGCCTAGGGTCGCCGTCAGCAAAATCACCAAAAACTCTGCTAAGGCAGTGCCGGATTGCTCAACATAGCGAATTGACATCGGCACCGTGGCCGCCGTCGAAAGCACAATGATGCCGCGAAAGACAATGCTGAGGTCGTCACCCATGAAGCTGCCCAAGAAGCTTAAGGGCGTGGCGGTGTCCCATTGATAAACCAACGCGACAACAGCCCCCAACAACCCTGCGATGGTGAGGTAGGGAGTCCAACGCGATGAGGCGCGTCCGACAATGAGATCGCCGACCAAAACGATCAACAGGGTCGCGACCACAATTCCTTCAGGGAGAATAATGCCCACGTTGAGCTGGGAGGCAATATTCGAAACGTCCATCCGGCTGACTGCTCCAACAATATAGGTATAGACCAACCGTGAAAGTTCAATCTCCCCAACGACAATCGCTGGCGATCGCAAACCTTCAGGGTTCCACTGGCATATTACCCTGGGAACCGGCGTTTCGGGGTACCTCTCAGTGTATGAGTTCTGACTATGGTTGTGATTAAGCCGCCGCCAGGTTGACCAGCAACCGCCATCAGACCTTGAATATCCAGCAGGCGCTCAATATTCAAGGTCTGAATCATCCCAATATCCAGTGTTTGAATAAAAAGATGTGGGTATTCTCGGGAGCAAATGCGCTAACTTCGACTTAGCGATTGCGAAGATGATGTGCTAGGAGTGAACAGAAGATAGGAAGAAAAACCGACTGATTCAGCCTCGAAACTGAAATCTTAGTTAACAATCCTTTCCGAATGCTCCGCTTATTCGCTAACGTCACGAAATCTAGGAACTCCCTAACGATTATCTATGTCCACCCTCGTCATCGTTGAGTCGCCCACCAAGGCCAAAACTATTCGCAACTACCTGCCGAGCGGGTATCGGGTTGAAGCCTCGATGGGGCACGTGCGTGACTTGCCGCGATCGGCGAGCGAAATTCCGGCGGCGGTCAAGGGCGAGAAATGGGCGCAGCTGGGGGTGAATCCCGAGGCGGATTTCGAACCCCTGTATGTCGTCCCCTCCGACAAAAAGAAAATTGTTAAGACCCTCAAAGACGCCCTCAAAAATGCCGACGAGCTCGTCCTCGCGACTGACGAAGATCGCGAAGGGGAGAGCATTAGCTGGCACTTGCTGCAGGTTTTGAAACCCAAAGTGCCGATCAAGCGCATGGTGTTTCACGAGATTACCGAAGAGGCGATTCAGCAGGCGCTCGAAAACTGTCGCGATATTGACGATCAGTTAGTGCGGGCGCAAGAAACGCGCCGGATTTTAGATCGGCTGGTCGGCTATACCCTCTCACCCCTGCTCTGGAAAAAGATTGCCTGGGGGCTATCGGCTGGTCGCGTACAGTCAGTCGCCGTCAAGCTCTTAGTCGAGCGCGAACGGGCGCGTCGAGCCTTCCGTCGCGGTTCCTATTGGGATCTGAAAGCCCAATTACTCAAGGAACAAGATGCCTTTGAGGCGAAACTCGTTACCTTGGACGGCAAGCGCCTCGCGACCGGCAGCGACTTCGACGAAAATACCGGCCAAATCGCGGCGGGTCGCGATGTCGTCTTGCTAAATGAAACGGAAGCGACCGCGCTGCAGGCCAGACTGCAAGCCGGTGCCTGGACGGTGGCCAACTTAGAAGAGCGCCCCTCGACCCGCAAGCCTTCCCCGCCGTTCACCACCTCAACCCTGCAGCAAGAATCGAACCGCAAGCTACGCCTCTCGGCCCGAGATACCATGCGCGTGGCGCAGCGCCTCTATGAACAGGGCTACATCACTTATATGCGAACCGACTCGGTGCATCTGTCGCAGCAGGCCATCAGCGCTGCTCGCAATTGTGTTGAGCAAATGTACGGGCCGGAATATCTCAGCCCTAAATCGCGCCAGTACGCCACCAAAAGCAAGTCAGCCCAAGAAGCCCACGAAGCGATTCGTCCGGCGGGTCAAAGTTTTCGGACGCCTCAAGCCACCGGGCTGAGTGGTCGCGAGCGATCGCTCTACGATTTGATCTGGAAGCGCACCGTTGCCACCCAGATGGCCGAAGCGCGGCAGACCAACATTACTGTCCAGATCGAAGTGGACAACGCGATCTTCCGGGCCAGCGGCAAGCGGATTGATTTTGCCGGTTTCTTTCGGGCCTATGTCGAGGGCTCTGATGACCCCGATGCGGCGATCGAAAATCAGGAAATCTTGCTGCCTCGGCTGGCGGTGGGCGATGCCGTGAACTGCAGTGAACTCGAAGCCGTCGGCCACGAAACCCAGCCCCCCGCCCGCTACACCGAAGCGACCCTGGTTAAAACCTTGGAAAGCGAAGGCATTGGCCGCCCGAGCACCTACGCCAGCGTGATTGGCACCATCATCGATCGCGGCTACGTGCCCGCCAACGGTAGCAGCCTGACGCCTACCTTTACCGCCTTTGCGGTGACCGATTTGCTGTCTAGCCATTTCCCCGATTTGGTGGATGTGGGCTTCACCGCCCGCATGGAGCGCACCCTCGACCACATCTCCACCGGGGAAGCGGAGTGGCTGCCCTACCTGAAGGATTTCTATAGCGGCGGCGACGGGTTAGAAACCCAGGTACACGAGCGCGAAAGCCAGATTGACCCGGCGGAAGCCCGCACGGTGGATCTAGCCGGGCTCGAAGCTAAGGTGCGCATTGGCCGCTATGGCCCCTATGTCGAAACTGAAGACGAAAATGGCCCGGTCAAAGCGTCGGTGCCGGTCGATGTTTCCCCAGCCGATCTGGATGCGGCTCAGGTCACTCTGCTGCTCAAGCAAAAACTGGAAGGGCCAGAAAAACTCGGCCTGCATCCCGAAACCGGCGAGCCGATTTACGTGCTAATTGGCGCTTATGGCCCCTATGTGCAGCTAGGCGAGGCGACTGAAGAACAGCCCAAACCCAAGCGAGCATCCTTACCCAAGGGTAAAAAGCCCGAAGACGTGACCATCGAGATGGCCGTTGGCCTGCTGGCCCTGCCCCGATTGCTCGGCGCTCATCCCGAAACCGGAAAACCCATCAAAGCCAGTTTGGGGCGGTTTGGCCCCTATGTGGTGCACGACCAGGGCAAAGACGGCAAAGACTATCGATCGCTCAAGGGTGACGATGGCGTGCTCACGGTTTCCCTAGAGCGGGCGCTGGAACTGCTGGCGCAACCGAAAGCCGGACGGGGACGCCGCAAAGCGGAACCGTTGAAAGAACTGGGCAAGCACCCCGACGATGAAGAACTGATTGCCGTCTACAAGGGGCCCTACGGGCTCTACGTGAAGCATGGCAAGACCAATGCCGGATTGCCGGAGGGCAAAACTGAGAATGACATCACGCTGGAAGAGGCGATCGCCCTAATCACGGCGAAAGCAGGCACGAAAAAGAAAACGACCCGCAAGAAGGCCACCGCCAAGTCTGGCAGCAAGGCAAAAACCACCGCTAAGAAGACGACCACGAAGAAAGCAGCGGCGAAAAAGACCACGGCTAAGAAAACGACTACGCGCAAAACGACGACCACACAGCGAGCCGCCGCGACCAAATCTACCGGCAGCAAAACGACAACAGCGAAAAAATCGGCTGCTAGTAAGAAATCATCAACGGCGAAGAAATCCGCTGAACCAGAGAGCTAGAAATCGCACTGGATACACTGACCAGACATCGATGAAGGCCGGATTGAGATGTCTTCATTCATTGGGCATAGCTTAGTCGGCGGGACCATCGGGTGGCTCGCGCCGCCATTCCCATCCAAAGGGAAATTTACAGGTGTCCTCTGGAGCGGGTGGCTCATTATCGTTGCCGTGATCCCCGATCTGGATTACGTCGTGCCCTTTCTGCATCCCAGCGCGAATGATGGCTTACGCATCACGCATTCCCTCTTATTCGCCCTATTGCTGCCGGCGCTGACGCTTCTAGGTCTGAAATTCGCTCACGCCAGGCGAGAGACGCTGAGGAACTCCGGCATGATGCTCGTATTGGCTGGATTTTCCCATATGGGGATGGATCTGCTGGTAGGCGTGACCGCGTTACCGTTACTGTGGCCCGTCAGCGATCGCCTCTTCCGCTTACCGTTTGGCCTGCTGCCCAGTGCCGGAAGATTGAGCTTGACCAACTTCTATTTCTATTACAACTTGTTGATCGAGCTAGGGGTTCTGTCACCGCTAATTGCCTGTATTTTCATTCGGAAATCAAGAA
Source organism: Leptolyngbyaceae cyanobacterium (assembly GCA_050042805.1). Taxonomy (GTDB): domain Bacteria; phylum Cyanobacteriota; class Cyanobacteriia; order Phormidesmidales; family Phormidesmidaceae; genus Halomicronema. Next base: position 88,601 of record JBHJJI010000110.1, on the reverse strand, counting down.
TTTCTGCTCAAGCAAGATGGATTGTGATCGTCAGCCTGTTGTTGGTATCAGCTGGCTTTATGCATTGGGCCTATGGTTTGAGTCGTTGATGGCGTTGATAATGTCAAAGAAGGTTTCAGTAAAAATTGCTGAACGATAGTGAGTTGTCACCGGAATGGATGAACGCATGGACGGGCAAAAACAATCATCTCCTAGCGTCGTTATCGTGGGTGCTGGCTGGGCCGGTTTAGGGGCCGCCTATCACCTGGCCCAGCAGGGCTATAACGTGACGCTCTTAGAAGCCGGTAGCTATCCGGGCGGCTTGGTCGCAGGTTGGCAAACCGAGCAGGGGCGCTCGGTCGAGGCGGGCATTCACGGCTTTTGGTATCCCTACCGCAATATCTTTGGGCTGACAGATGCCCTGGGGCTACAGCCGTTTACCCCCTACACCTGCTCAAATCAATATTCGCCCCACGGGCTTGAGGTCGAGTCGCCGCTGTTTCAAATGCAGCCGTATTTGCCCAGTCCCCTCGGTACCTTTTTGTATACGGAGTTCAAGCGATTGCCGCTGAGCGATCGCCTCTCGGCTCTGCCCCTGCTGTACTACCTGGTGGATTTTGACAATTCGGATGAGGCTTGGCGACGCTACGATCGCCTCTCCGCCCGCGAACTCTTTCGGCAATTTGGCGTGTCGGAGCGGCTTTATAAAGAAGCCTTTGAGCCGATGCTGCTGGTGGGGCTGTTTGCGCCCGGTGAGCAGTGTTCCGCTGCGGCGACTCTGGGCATGCTGTATTACTTTATTCTGGCCCACCAGCCCGACTTCGACGTGCGCTGGTGTCGGGGCACCGTGGGCGCACAAATTTTTCGCCCCTGGACGCAGGCCATTGAGCAAGCGGGGGGTCGCATTTTAGCTAATCATCGCGTCACCGATGTGGTGGAGGGAGAGGGTGATCGCCTCACCGCCGTCGTCTGTGGCGATGAGGTATTTGAAGCGGACGCGGTGATTTTTGCCGTCGGCATTACGGGCCTCAAAAAAATTGTGGCGAGCAGCCCCGCACTGCGCCAGCGGCCAGAATTTCGCGATGTGCAAAACCTAGGTGCCGTGGATGTGCTGGCTACCCGCCTGTGGTTTGACCGCAAAATTGATGTGCCGCTGCCGTCCAATGCCTGCTTTGGTTTTCATCAGACCACCGGCTGGACGTTTTTTGATCTCAACGCCCTCCACGATGAATACCGCGCCGAGCTGGGCTCCGTCATTGAGGTGGACTACTACCACGCCAATCAGTTCCTATACCTCAGCGACGCCGAGATTTTGCCCCTGGTGCAAGCTGACCTGGCGGGCTGCTTACCGGCGTTTGGCGCAGCGCAGATTGTCGATCACAGCGTGATTCGCCTGCCGCAAGCCGTCAGCCACTTTGCCCCCGGCAGCTATCGCTATCTGTTGCCGGGCCAGACCAGCTTCAGCAACGTCTTTATGAGCGGCGACTGGATTGTGACTGATCACGGCTCTTGGTCGCAGGAAAAGGCCTATGTGACGGGCTTAGAAGCGGCTAATGCAGCGATCGCCCAGTGTGGTATCGGCGAAGCAGCAACTATCATCCCCATCGTGCCCGATGAACCCCACATTCAAATCGCGCGTCAGCTTAACCGGCTGGGGCGATCGCTGTTGGGGGCGATCGCTCACTAGCCACCACCGTTCTCTGCTAACGGAACAGCAGGTAAACCAAGTCGAGGTGAGTAGCGCGTGGTCAGCCTAGTTGATTAACTGGGCTGACAACACGGTTCATGTTACCGACTCAATGCAGGGGGCCTTGAGCTTAACCCTGACTGGTCTTAGTCCGATTCTCTGAAACAAGGCTACTGATCTGGCTCCCCGGCCCCTCGGCTCCCCGGCGTTGCCAAGATTGTATCGGGAGTCCGATTACTGAGAGTGGGTATCAGTTGGGCGGCCCCGAGGGATTAGAAAATGTGTTGATATAGCCGCCGCCAATGTAGGAGCCCGGTGGTCGCGGTACCGCATAAGGTGACGGGGTAACCCCGGGTGTTGTCGGCGTGGCGCTGGGGACAACCGGCGTATAGGGCGTATACCCGTTGCTGACGTCCACCTGCGGGGTGTTTAAGTTCGGTACTGCGGTACCTGATGATGAGCCAGATACCCCACCGACAGTTGATAGCGGCGCAGTTGATGACGGCAGTGTCCCAGCGCTATTACTGCCTGGTAAGGGCGGCATCAGATCGAGCGAAGCGGGGGGCGTATAGCCCGTCGTACCCGGTGGCGGTGACATTTGTGGCAGCGTTGGCAACACCGGAAACGCCACGCCGGGAATCGTCACGACCTCAGAGCTAAACTCTCCGGCGGGCAACGTGGATTCGGTCGTCGCTTCAGCGTTAGTGCCGTCTGTTGTGGTGGCTGTTTCTGAGGTGTTCTGAGACTGTAACGCGGCTTCTAAAACCGTCTGATTGCTGGGCTGTGTGCCTGGAATAAGGGCATTTTGGCCCTGCAGCGCTAACGCTAAGGGGCTAATACGTAACGAAGGACTGCCCAGTGGCGACTGTCCCACTGTAGTGGCAGTGCCGTTGGTAAAGCTATTGGCAGAGGCCTGCGGAATATTGGTCGGGCGCTGCCGTCCAAACTGGTATTGCTCTAGATATTGATTAAAAATGCTCGTACTGGGATTCTCTGAATTGATATTGCCGGGTTGTGACAGCGATAGCAGATCAGCGGCGATCGCGTTCTCGCCCTCGTCTTGGCCGATCGCGATCGCCTGCAGGGTGGGTACGCCCCCTGACTCAACGCCCAGTTCGTTCATCAGCACTGACAGATTATCAATGTCGGCGATCGCCGCCTGCGCGGCAGGTGTCAGCGTGGAGAGGTCGATCGCGCCTTCAGGAGAAGCCCCATCATCTTGAGCAAATGAGCCAAACCATTCAGGGTTGCGGCTGTATTCCCACAGGAAAATGCTGAGCAGCAATATCCCTAGCGTCGAGGCCAACGGCACGGGTCGACTCAAAAAGGTAAGCCGATTGAGGCTAGAACGAAGCCAAGGAAACTGGGCCATGTTATTGCAGGGGATAAACCACAACAGTTTTCAATTTCTATGGTAGCCGCTGCCAAAAGTTTATAGGGAAACTGCGATTGAGTGGCGAGCCAACGGACACCGTCTACTCCTGCTTACAGGCGAAAAAACTATTTTCAGAAGATTAAGGCCAGATCGAGCAATACTTAACCTCTTGATCTTTTGACCTTAAGCATGACGACAGATCATACGGCTTGGCAAAGGTTGTTATGACCGTGTCGTTGAGCCCACGATCGCAGTGTCAGCTCCCCGCCGCATGGCGGGGATGTCCTGAGTTGGCATCAGGGCAGAAACCGTTTGGGGATGTGGGTGCCAGGGACTCGCAGCGGCAGCCAGACACCGATCGGGGTCACCGACCCACGCGCTAACCGGAGCGGCCAACCAGCCTAGAGATGCCAGATGTGGCGGAATTAACCTGAGCAGCGACCTATGGTGCAAAACAAGGAAAGTCATTATCAATCAGGCATCACGCTGCAGCAAGACCGCATCTTGATTGTTGACGATGAAGCCCTCATTCGCGAGACCGTAAGTCTAGCGTTGAAAGAGGAAGGCTATCGGGTCGATGTGGCCGAAACCGGCTCTTTAGCGCTGGAGATGCTGGGCACCCCCGTTTGGAGCCGATCGGCCGAGTTACCGCCATTTGATTTGGCCATTTTAGATTTGATGTTGCCGGGAATTGGTGGCCTGGATCTCTGCCGCTTGATTCGACACCGCAATTGGGACATTCCCGTGTTGATTTTAAGCGCCAAGGGCAGTGAGACCGATCGCGTCGTGGGCTTAGAGGTGGGCGCTGACGACTACTTGTCCAAACCCTTTGGCATGCGAGAATTGATTGCCCGCTGCCGAGCGCTATTGCGGCGTTATCGACGCGCCCAAGCGCCTCCTGAATCCGCTGTGCTGGTCTATCGCGATATTGCCCTGTATTTGAACGAACTGCGAGTCACGGTAGAAGATCGCGAGGTGGCCCTGGCACCCAAGGAATTTCGCATTCTAGAGCTGTTTATGAATCATCCCAACCGAGTGTGGAAGCGGGAAGAACTGATTGATCAGGTTTGGGGGCCAGACTTTATGGGCGATCGCAAAACCGTTGACGTTCACATTCGTTGGCTGCGTGAAAAAGTTGAGGTTGACCCCAGCAATCCGCAATACATTGTCACCCTACGCGGCTTTGGCTATCGCTTTGGCTAGAGCCACCCCATCACCTCAACCTTTGCAATTGCTTAAGTTTGAAAAAGTCCTGACCTATTCCCCGCAGACCACCGCTACGCTTAAATTTATCTAAGACAGGACTGATGCAGTTACCTCCGGTTTTGGCCCCCGAGCCCCCAATTCTGCGGAAACCGGAGGCAACTTCCCCAGCAATACGCCCTCCGGGCACGCTGCGCGCCGGGGGATGCCAGGGGGCCATGCGTCAGTCCGATAAGATTTACACACGAAGGGCAGGCTGGTGGGCAATCGAACATCATGGCAGCGGCGGCTCTGGGTCAGGATTATGCCGATTGCTTTAGGGGTGATGCTGACCGTTTTGCCGATGATGGCGACGAGTTGGGCGCAAACGGACAGCGGTAGTACCCCGCCGCCAGCGACCCCAGTGATTTTAGAGGGCCGAGAACTCTTCAAAGTTCAGGTGTCAGTCGGGGGCTATCCGCCAAGAACCCGAGCCCTGGCCACCGTGCGACGCATTCGCGCCGTTGCTCAAAATCCGGATTTTGATCCGGCCAAACTGTCTGTGGAGCATGATGATCTCGCCGAAACGAGCAATGTCACCTACGACGGTGAAGCGCTGGTGTACATTACCGATGCCGATGCTGAAGCCGCTCGGGGCAATCGTCGCGCCTTGGCCTATCGATTGAAGCAGCGCATTGAAACAGAACTGGTGGCCTATCGAGCGGCTCGCCAACCGGATAAAGTCCTGCGAGGCACGCTCTACGCGGTCTTAGTATTACTGGGCACGGTGCTGTTTCTCTGGCTCACAGTAAAGATCAGTGGTTGGGTGCAGCGATCGCTCGAACGCTGGAAAGGTCGATACATTCCTGGCGTGCACTTTTTGGGCAATGAGTTTTTGTCGGCGGAGCGGGTCACGGATGCAATTTGGGAGATTTTCAAGCTGATTCGGCTGGGGCTACTGCTCATCGTCCTATATGTTTCGTTGTCGCAAATACTGCGGTCTTTTCCGTGGACTCGGCCGGCGGGCGAACGGCTGTTTGACTACATCGAGAGGGCCGCCCTCACTCTGGGGACCCACTTTGTCGCGTACCTGCCCAACCTATATTTTATAGACTTAATTGCGATCGCCACCCACTATCTGCTGCGCATTATTCGCTTTTTGTTTACTGAAGTGGCGCGCAATCGAGTCAATGTGCCCGGTTTCTTTCCGCAATGGGCTAACCCGACTTACAACATTGTGCGCGTGCTGGTGGTGTTGTTTGCGATTACCATGGCTTTTCCCTACCTGCCTGGGTCAGAGTCGCCAGCATTTCAGGGGTTGTCGATATTTGTCGGGGCGTTGTTTACCCTGGGGTCGAGTGGGGCGATCGCCAACTTGGTCGCTGGCATTGTACTGATTTATAGCCGGGCCTATGAGCAGGGCGATCGCGTCAAAATCAGTGATGCGATCGGCGACGTCATTGATAAATCACTGATGGTGACCCGCCTGCGCACCCCGAAAAACGTCATCATCACCATTCCCAACTTTATGGTGCTGAGCAGCCACATTGTGAACTACAGCGCCAGCATTGCCGAGACCCAGGAGCCACTGATTGTGCACACCACCATTACGCTAGGCTACGACGTGCCGTGGCGGCAGGTGCATGAAGTGCTGATCAAAGCGGCCAGCCAGACGGATAAAATTTTGCAGACGCCTGAGCCCTTTGTGTTGCAAACCAGTTTGGATGATTTTTACGTCAGCTACGAGCTCAATGCCTATACTGACCATCCCAAATCGATGTCTCAAATTTTTTCGGAGCTGCATCAAAATCTGCAGGATGCCTGCAATGAAAACGGTATCGAAATTTTGTCGCCTCATTACGGAGCGATGCGCGATGGCAATGAACTCGCAGTACCCGAAAAGTATTGGCCGCCGGGGTATGAACCCACGCGATTTCGCTTAGAGACCGAAGACGATCGCTCCAATGCGGCTCAGTCCTAGTGCGGCCTTAACCGAGGATGACGGAACAGAGTGTCAGGACAAAATGCCGACTCAATCATTGGGGCTATGACGAGAGAAGGTATAAATACGCTGGGTTTGGAGGTTCTCCTGCAAGTCTGAAGGGTAGACGGTGGGCTCACTCGTGCCGATTGAGAAGGTCTGCCGCCGGAGCCCGACCTGCAGATGAGTAAAGGGATCTTGGCCGTCTGAGACTAGCAGCTCTAAGGTTTGCAGATTGGGCCACTGCACCAATCCATCTAGCACTTGGGCCAAGGCAGGCCAATAAGCGTTGTCAGGCTGGTCGTACCAGTTTGAGGGGGGGGCTTGGGCTTGCTCTAACCCCAGGTTGATGATGAGTTTTCCCTGGCCAAACAGCGCCACCGCCACCGATCGCACTTCTTCCTGGGCGGCGAGTCCGGCTTGACGGGCCAGTTCGCGCACCTGCTCCAACTGCTCATACTTGGCAGGCAGGGTCGAGAGATCAGCCTGAGTTTGTAGGGCCACAGTCACCAGATAGGTTTGCAGCAGCAGATGCCCCAGCTTTTTAGCCTTGGTTTCCAAATAGTAGGAATTGTAGGGTGTCGATTCAATGATCAGGGGCACGCGATCGATCATTTCCAGCCCATAGCCTTTCAGCCCAGCAATTTTGCGCGGATTGTTGGTAATCAAACAAAACTGCCGCACACCGATGTCGTTCAAGATTTGAGCACCGACGCCATAATTGCGCTGATCGACCGGCAACCCGAGCTTTTCATTCGCCTCGACGGTGTCTAGCCCCATATCCTGCAGCGAATAAGCCTTGAGCTTGTTCACCAGGCCAATCCCCCGGCCTTCTTGCCGCAGATACACCACCACCCCACGACCAGCGGTCTCAATCATTTTAAGAGCGGCCTGCAGCTGCATGCGGCAGTCGCAGCGGAGGGAGCCAAACGAGTCGCCCGTCAGGCATTCCGAATGAACCCGCACCATCACGCGCTCGTCTTGAAAGCTGGCCGGGTCGCCTTTAACCAGCGCCACATGCTCAGAATTGTCGATAGAGTTGCGGTAGGCGTAGATGTTGAAATGGCCAAACTGAGTCGGCAGATTCGCGATCGCCTCTCGTTTGACAAACCGCTCATGCTCCAGCCGATAGCTAATCAGATCGGCAATGCTAATCAGCTTCAGCTGATGGGTTTTGGCATATTTCACCAGCTCTGGCAGGCGAGCCATTGACCCATCGGGATTTTGAATTTCACAAATTACCCCGGCCGGATACAGACCGGCCAAACGGGACAGATCGACGCCCGCTTCGGTATGACCGGCACGTTTGCGCACGCCCCCCTCTTTGGCCCGCAGCGGAAAGATGTGCCCCGGTCGTCGCAAATCGCTAGGCTGCGCCCCCTGATTCAGCGTCACTTGAATGGTGCGCGCCCGATCCTCGGCTGAGATGCCCGTCGTGACACCCCAATGGGTGGCAGCATCAATGCTGACGGTGAACGCCGTCTGCTCGTTCTCGTCTTCGAAGCTGTGCTGGGTCACCATCAGGGGCAAATCCAGCTCGTCGAGCCGCTGCCCGGTCATCGCCAGACAGATCAATCCGCGCGCTTCGACCGCCATAAAGTTGATCATGTCGGGTGTCGCAAACTGGGCCGCACAGATGACGTCGCCTTCGTTTTCGCGATTTTCGTCATCGACGACGACGATCGCCCGACCGGCAGCAAGATCTTGCAGTGCCTCGTCAATGCTGTCAAAAATGCTGTCAAAAGCCGACTCAGGCTTTGGCAAGGCATTGGGCTCAGGATAGGAGACCCCCGTAGGCGTCACGTCCTCAATATCAGCCACGTTTGGTTATTTCACTCATTCAGCTTCATGACTGATTCTAATGTGCTGACTCGATGCCCTGGGGCAGTCGCCAGGAAGATCGGCGTTCAATTCAAGCTGAGCCTTGAGCCTGATCAGTCAATTTAAGTTGATCAGGCTCAAGGCCCGTGCTCCGGTCTGAATGAGCGCGATCTCGCTGACCAGTCCGCTGATAACGCTGAATTCAGGACTATTCGCTGTTATCTGCCCGGCAGGCTGTGCCCGAGCATTTTGGACAGACGTCTCCCCTAGCAAAAAAGCCAGCGTTCCTGACGACTCTGCTCAAGGAACACTGACTTTTTATCCTGGGAATATCGGCATAGGAGCCAGGAACCTGGCGTTCAAAGCCCTTAGAAGCGCAGTATTGATGCCAACAGCAACAAGACAATCAAGGCAGCGCCACTGTAGAACAAGCCGATCCAAGCCTTTTCGAGAGCCTGGGGCGGCTGCTTTTGCCAAGCCCAGCGCACCGGCGACATTCTCGGCCCTGTAAAGCCACGACCCTGCAACGCCTCTAAACAAGGCTCTGGTAGGCTATCGCGATAATCGGTGCCATAGCGAGCCATGTGGGCAAAGGAGACTTCTCCTTGGGCTCGTTGGGGCAAAATGCGCCGCCGTTGGTAGGGCACCGTCGTGTCGCCAAAGTTACTCAGATATTCTTCGCTATCGAGCAAGGCATCAATGAAGGCATTCAATCCTTCGTTGCCAAGCACGATAGACCAGGCGATCTTTTCGCGATCGCTATAAACCCGACGCCCCAAAATACGCTGCACACAGATTTCTACAAAGCGATAGTTATTGTTGCTTTCATAGACCAGACGACGGAAGGAATCGGAGAGCACCAACGCCCGAATAAATTCTTTCACCGTCAGTTGTCCCGCTTTTAACTGGGACTCCGCAAAGGTCTGGCGATAGCTTCTGAGCATCTGCTGTTCGTTAAAAATCTGACGATAGGCAGCGCCGATCAACCCATCCAGATCCGCAGGCGACAAGATATTATCGGTCGTAAAAATTCTCGGTTGCTCATCACCCGGCACCTCGAAGCTAGCCACGCGTTGATTTTGCGACGAGGGCCCATACTCCAACAGTGAAATCGTCATGATAAATCTCCTAAATTGATAATTTGAACAGGGGTATCGAAAAACTGAACATCATCCGCCACCAAGGCTGAGATCGTCTTAGCCGTTGAACCGACGACTCTGCCACTTGTTGGTGCGGGCAGCACCGATCACTGCATAACGCCGAGCGTCCGCAATCTGCGCCTGCAGCGCAGCCATTTGAGCGGCTTGCCCATCGCTCTGTTGCTGCAGTGAGGTTGAGGACTCGCTACCGCTCGCTGCTGCCGATGGACTCCAACTATTCTTCAGGTAGGTCGCCCCCACCGTCGCCAAGGGGCGAAGTTCCGATAGTTGCTGTTGTAAGCGTTCAATTTCCTGGGCCTGCTGTTGTAGGCGTTGCTTTAAAGCTTGTTCGGCGGCAACCTGTTTGGCGCGCGCTTTAGTTTGCTGTACCCGATCTACCACAGCAACTTTAGGTTTAAAGACATCTCGCAGGATATCCTTTGCATCCCGAGGGCGATCGATGCCGTAGGGGCGGTTGAGGATGAGCGATCTCGTCAGTTGAGAAGGATTACCAGCCGTCAGATCCTTATCGCTGCTGGAAGCACTCGGCAACAGCTGCAGCATATTGGTGAACCCAATCAGGGGCTGACCAGTTTGGGTTTTATATCCCCGATAGTAGGGCACCACAAACTCACCAAACGTTTGCTGATATTCATCGCTATTTAGGTAAGCATCAATATCGGCTTCAAAGCCCGCTTCATCCAGAATTGAGCTGTGATATTTCATTTCCTCAAAGCTGCTAGGGGCGCGGCCTAGCAAATGCTTGAAATTTAATTCGATCGCCCGATAGCGATAGCAATCATCAAAAAAGCGAGTGCGATACAGTTCTGATTTGGCCAGACAACGGATAAACTCACGGACACTCAGCTCGCCCCGCTTCAATTGAGATTCTGGCACCTGTAGCCGTTCACTCTCCATCACATAGGCATTGCCCAACACCTGGCGATAAATCGCTCGAATCACGATCTCAGCATCTTCATTCGAAAAGCCTGGGCAGAGTTCGACAGCATCAATGTTCAGCGCCTGCAGACCTTGATACTGTTCTTGTCGATTAGTATCCTGACTGGTCAGCGCCACCGATGGAGGTTGGCCAACGACATTGGCGGCTCGGGTCTTCACCCCTAAAGCTTTGGCAATAATTGTCTTCACATCAGAGGGCGGACACCAATCTGGAGAAATATTGCTGGGGGGCTGGATGGGGCTGGGCCGATTGGTCAGAATGGCCGACATCACCCGCGCCGGATTGCCTGCCGTCAAATCCTTATCGCTCGCAGAGCTGCCCCGCCATAGCTGAGACATATGGGTAAAGCCCACCAAGGCTTTGCCCGTTTGAGTTTTGTCTCCTCGGTAGTAGGGCACCGTATGCTCCCCAAACGCAGTCTGATATTCATCACTGTCGAGGTAAGCATCAATATCCGCGTCGTAACCCTCAGTATCCAGAATGTGACTGTGAAACGTCGTTTCTTGATAACTCTCAGGGGCTCGCCCCAACAAATGTTTGAAGTTCAGCTCCAGGGCACGGTACCGGGGGCAATTCTCAAAAAACCGAGTGCGGTACAGTTCTGACTTGGCTAATTGACGCACAAATTCTCGAACGGTCAAAATGCCCTGCGCGAGCTGAGACTCTAATGATCTCAAGCGCTCGCTTTCCATCACATAGGCATTGCCCAACACTTGTCGATAGATCGCCCGAATCACCGTCACCAGCTAAGCAGCCGAAGCCATAGTTAGAAAACAAATTGGCCTCGTTTCGTCAAACGGCTGAGCCCCTAGTCTTGAACCAGGATTAACGGCTGGATTGATTAAGGTATTAACCATTGCTTTTACCTGCCTACTTGTTTGAAAGCCCTAAGGAAAATAAAGTCATAAATTATTTTGGGCGGCACTCGAACGGACGTAAAAGGGTTAGGGATTACAGTCAAATCGAGTCCTAAAACTGCCATATTAAATCCAATATTGCTTGAGTTTGTGACCTGGCGTTAACAGACTCGCTCTGACTCGATAGAGTAAGACTTGACGGTGATTGCCCATCCAAACCTTATCAACGGGGTCAACTGAAATCACCGCTCCGCCTAGAACAGAAATGCAATCGGAAAAGCGCTCAATAGTGCCGTAATCAACCGTCTCAAAAACAAAGAAACTCCCCGAACAGATCAAATGACGACTGCGAATCCATCCTTGCATTTTCTTTTGTGCTTCTGGAGGGAGCATTCTGACCTCAGAAACATCTAGCGTTGTTAAACGTTCTTTATTCAACGATTCTAATTTCATGGGCAAAACTTTCCCGCTTTTCAAACTGCAAGGAACCATGCTCTGATCCCCAAACTTGCTCGTTCGTGTCTACATTGAGACCCCGATCTAAACTGGCCCAAGTAGACTCGGTAATCTCCACATCGCTCACCAGGTAGGTTTGACAACCATTTTTTTCAATCCTGCACAAGTTGCCGGGTTCAACCTGACCGATAAACTTCTCATCTTCACGTCTAAACACCATGGAACAATGTTGACGACGCTGAATCTGGTCTGGCGTAATGGTGGCTAAGATGGTGGGTTCACGCGCCGCGCCGGCATACAAAAAAGGGTCGATCAGACCATAGTTCTCAATGTAAATATGATCCGCTTGATCGACCAAACGATGGATTCCCTGGCGATAGGGTGTCCACAAGTCATAGTCATAAACCTGTTCTGAATAAAACCCGATGCCAGAGAAAAACTCAAAGGCTAAAGGCCGAAAGAACACGTGAATGTGAGCATATTCCCGAGGGTTGGCCGCTGCTTGTTTCGCATTACTAAAATCCCCAGCCATCCAGCGAGCCAGCGTCACTAGATCCTCAGAGTAGGTCTTGGAGGTGGGTGGTAAAGGGGAGGTCATCATCGTCAAACGAGGTTATTAGGGGGTCTGCTGCTGCCGAATTTCTGAGGAAAAGGAGGCGGTGACCACACCCGAACCGGCACTGGTTTTAATCAGCGAGACGCGACAGCGGACATTGGGATTGACAAACCAAATTTTCTCTTCGGCGGCGGCGCGATCGTAGGCCGTTTCCAGCACAAAAGTGCCCTCTGCCGTCAGGCGATAATCGCCAGCTGCCGCCATGGTTTCGGCATAGCCCTGCTCGCGTAAAAGCTTGCCGCAGCCAGGCTGCTGCGGATCAGGCACCGGCACCAAAACGGAGGAGCCTTTCATCACCTCTTTGCCTTCATCCCAGTCGGAATAGCCTTCCCAGCGCATTTCAAACGGAGCCACAATTTGTTGTGGATCAATGTCGTAAACCTTACAGAGATCCACGACTGCCGCCGCGTCACGGGAGACAGGCTCGATGTCGATAATGGACTCGACTGCCTCGAAATGGCCAAACGTCAGGTGATGAGCACTCCGCTGAGAGCGCCACTGCCCGATTGATCGTTCGACAAATTCCTGAATATCCATGAAAATTACGCTTTTAGCGAATGCGGCCAAATGGCGTTAACGCGGCGATATCTTGACAGCGGCTAAGGGGACGGACGCCCTGCGATCGCCCTCAATCAGTCTTGAGCACAGGTGAGAAAAGCCAGAATTCAGTCCGATCAATGAGGGCCAAACGCTGGCTCAGCTACCGGGGTAGTTATTAGGTGCTGATCGATTCATCTAGAGGCTCGACCGATTGGCGGGCGCGATCGCATCACCGGGCATCGGGTTAAAGGCAATTTGGGTCTCATCATGACTGATGCCAGAATCACCTCTCACCGGCAGGTCAACTACGATCTCACGATCTTCAGCAGACACTGCGCAGCTGACGAACCGCTAAGCATTAGCGACTTCAGCGATTTTGGTGATTTTGCCACCGGTCTTTTGGATGTTTTGAATCTTTTTGGAGAGCTGAGCATAGCCCACCTCAAAGACCCGATTACTTTGGGTGACCCGAGGCCCATAGCTCGCTTTGGCGACCGTAATGCGGAAGCGCTTATCGCGACTGCTGCCAGCACCACTGCTCCGCGCCGGACTGACAATTTTGGTACCCCGATTGCCCGCCACCTCACTAATCAGGCTAGCCGACTTGCCCGCATCGCTCGTGGCGTCGCCCCGACACAAAGAAAACGTGCGGTTGAAGCCCACATTTTTAATGCCGGTTTGGGTCTTGTTGCCCTGAACAGAGGGCACAACATTCTCACCAAACTTAGCGTCGTATTCACCGCTATCCAGGTAGGAATTGATTTCTGCTGTGTAGCCCTGCTCGTTATAGAGCCTGACATGCTCAGAAATTTCCGTTTGGTCTTGGGGGGCGCGGCCCAATAAATGCTTGAAATTGAGTTCGACGAAGCGATAGGGCGACGACGTCTCGAAAAACAAAGACTGATATAAATCAGACTGCGCGATCGCCCGCACAAAGCCTTTAACGGTAATGTCGCGATCGCGCAATTGCGACTCAGCCGTCACCAACCGCTGAGATTCCATCAGGTGCGCATTACCCAAAACTTGCTTATAGGCAGCCCGAATGATCAGTTGCAGATCATCTTCAGTGAAATTAGGTCGAAGTTCTAAAACATCGGCATCGGCAAGCCAGAGAGCCATCGTAATATTCTCCTTATTTTCTCAACACAGCTTTATATCTAGATTTCAAAAAGCCTGAGGGTTAGATCCCCTCAGGCCCAACACTTCCTAAGCAATCTCAGTAATGCTGACGATCTTGGCCCCGGTCTTATTAATGCGTTTGATCTGGGGCGTCATCTTACTCGCAGACACGATGTACTCATTGCTGCTTACCCGACGGGGGGCATCAAACTTAGCCGCCGTGGTCAAGATTTTGAACCGCTTTTCGGTACCAGAGCCAATCACCGTTGCGGTAGAAGGCTTAATCTTATTAGCCAAATTACCGCCTAGGGCACCGACGAGCTGTGAGGCTTTGACACTGCTATCAATCTGAGCGGGGCCACGATTGAGCGCAAAGATGCGGTTATACCCCACCTGCTTCGCATTCGTCGCACTCGCCTCACCCCGATAACAGGGCACGACATTTTCGCCAAAGGCCGATTGATACTCATCGCTGTCGAGATACGAATCAATCTCGGCGTCATAGCCTTCAGCGACACAGCGAATAATATGCTCAGAGATTTCCCGCTGATCTTGAGGCGCACGCCCCAGCAGATGCAAGAAGTTCAGCTCGACAAAACGATAGGGGGCACAAGACTCAAAGTAGCGAGAGCGGTAAAAGTCAGACTTCGCGACCGCCCGCACAAACTCTCGAACGGTGATGGAGCGATCGGCGAGTTGCGATGCTGCCGTTGTCAAGCGCTCACTTTCCATCACATGGGGATTACCCAAAACCTGCTTATAAACGGCGCGAACAATGATTTGAACGTCTTCCGAACTGCTGGTGGGCCATAGCTCAAGCATGGGGATTTCATCTCCTAAAAATGACTAAACAAAAAATCAAAAAGTTGATTATTTAGAAAATCCGCAGCGACACATCACTGACTATCTGCGGAGAGTGACCTGCCGCCCAGTGACCAACCCACGACAAAACTCGCAAGCTTGACCACTGGGGTGCCGGGCTCATTGCCTAAACAGCAGTAATGCTGGCAATCACACCGCCTTGGCGGTGAATGCGCTGATAGGTCTCAGAAAGTTGATTGAACGGCACCAGGTAAACCTGGTTAGACCGCCGGAATTGAGAAATCTTGTTGACCGTTTTGGCCCGATAGCCAGTCACCTCAACGCGATAGACCTTGCCATCAGCAGAGGCACCCACCCCTTGACGCTGACGAGCTACTACCGGCGGATTTTGGAAGGTGGCGCCGTCACTACCCGGTGAGACGACAGGCATGGGGGTTTGTTGAATCACCAGGGAATTGAGCCGAGGAGTCTTGCCCGACAAATCGGCCTTCAAGCTACTGCTGGAAGCGCCCCGCACCATTTGGAACAGATGGGTGAACTGCACCATACTGTCGCAGGCTTCGGTTTTGTAGCCCCGAATATAGGGAACAAAGTTTTCGCCAAAGGTAGTTTGATACTCATCGCTATCGATGTAGGAGTCGATATCAGCAGCAAACCCTTCTGTATCGAGAATGGTGCTGTGCATCCGCATCTCTTCGAGATCGAACGGTGTGCGTCCCAACAGATGCCGGAAGTTCAACTCAATTGCGCGATAGCGGGGGCAGCTGGTAAAGAAGCGAGACTGATAAAGGTCTGACTTGGCAACCGCCCGCACAAATTCGCGAACGCTTAACTCGCCCAACTTAAATTGAGACTCAGGGATGGCCAAACGCTCACTTTCCATCACGTAGGCATTGCCTAAAACTTGACGGTAAACAGCCCGAATATAAGATTCGGCCTCTTCATCAGAACGACCGGGTACCCATTCTACGGGGGGAGTCTCATCAAATAGGCTGACTCCCAATCTTGATGCGGGTCCAAAAGGCATTCAAATACTCCTGACTAACGGCAGAGGTTAAGCAAATATCGCAAAGCTAGATGCTTTGAACAGTCGTCCAGTACCTTAAACTGACACAACGACGACCAAAACAACTCGATATCAACAAAAAGCTCAGGCTGGCTCAGCTTTTACGAAAGATTTATACGGTTTGTTATGAACAATCTTCTAACAGCGGTGACGTTCTGCATTAGAAGGATTCACTAATGTTTACGTTCAGGACTGATCTTGGTGACTTGATATACATTCAGCACCCTGATCCTCTGATTTAAATCTCGCCAAAGAGTATTCAGGGCAGGAGGCGTAGCAGTTACCCAAGACCTCGGACAGAAGACAATATTTATTCACTAAACTTTATTTAGCCATGAGACCGACTGTCGGCTGTCTGCAACGTTGACGGCTCAGACGACAACGCCGCCACCTGGTCAGGAAGCAAGGTCGAGGGGGCAGATTCCCTCCGCAGTGGATACGAGCATCCCCCACTCGCCATCAGTTCATCGCCATCAGTTAGCCTATTCCGTAGCGCCTGCCTGAATCAATAGCTCAGTTGCCTGTCGAGCGCGAAAAGATTTGTGGGCTTCACTCAGTGCCGTTGCGCCCCAGCGATTGTGCGGGCGAACGTCAGCGCCCTGCTCTAGCAGCAGCGTGATCATTTCTAAGTTGCCTTGGGCGGCCGCCATCATGAGGGGTGTCCAGCCGCCTAAATTGGCAGTATTGGGGTCGCCCCCCAAGGCCAGCAGCGCTTTGGCGGTGTAAAGGTGACCGCGCTCGGCGGCTAAATAGAGAGCCGTATCCCCAATTTTATTGGTGGCATGGATCTCCGCCCCGAGGGCCAATAACTGTTTGACGATCGCGGTTTGGCCCTGCCGCGCCATGATCATCAGCGGGGTCTCGCCGTAGGGATTGCGCACCTGAACATCAGCTCCCCGATCTAGCAGCAAGCTAATCATGGGGCTGCGATCGCTTTCAACCGCAAACATTAAAGCTGAATACTGAGCGCCATTGGTGGCATTAATCTCGGCCCCCTGATTAATGAGGAGCTGGGCGATGTCAACGTGCCCTTCGGAAGCGGCCCACATCAGCGCAGTGTTGCCATCGCCGTGAGTCGTCGCTTGATCAGTCACATTAGGCTCGATGCCCTCGGCCAGCAAACGCTCAACGGCTGCCGTATCCCCCTTAATAACTGAAAAAATGAACTCTCTTGAGGTGGCTGGCATGGTTCACACAGCCGCTATCTCAACTTTGAAGACACTCTCTGGGGGCCGCTGGGCAATCGTGGCCTCCCAGCCAATACTCTGCAAAAACGCCTCACCCGAATCGGTTTCGACCACGTCAACGCCCCATTCATCCGGCTGCAGTGCGGTGGGCGAATCACTGGTGGGGGGCGTGGTTTTCAGTCCGCCCAAAATCAAGATAGTGGGAATCGACTGGCTTGGCGACTGCGATCGCCGCTGGGCTGCCAAGGTTTGGGCACACCATTCGCCCACTTGAGCCGGGGAGAGCTGATCGGGGGGAAACCAAATCTCAACCTGCCAATGGGGATGCTCAATCGGAGCGCATTGCAAGCGTGTATCAGCCTTTAACCCCGCTTGAAAAACTTCGGCAAAGGCCGCACGACTCAGGGCCGGTACCTGGTCATCAGAGACCGTGAAGTTATGGGAGAGCAACATCCGTCCAGCGTCGCGATCGCTCAAGGTGATGGCCTCTGAATTCACAAAAGTTCATGGACTCAGGGTACCACCTGCGATAACCATGGAAATAGATAAGAAAACTTTTTGGAAGTCAATCTTTATTCATCAAAGTGACGATCAACTTAAGATACCTGACTCAAGCCAGTCTTGAGCAAGCGTCTGTTGAGCGTCAGTGAGGTCTAAAGTGATGAACCTGTTAAGTTCGCTCAGATTAAAAACTGACGTTTTGTTTCCCCCCTCTGCTCAGCCTCCAGCTTGATCGAGGTGCCGTCAGCGCGATGGGAAGGCGGGATGTGAAAACTCCCGGTCTGAATCTGGACAAGGTTTATGCGCCAAAGAGATCACCCGCCCGACACTGCACTTAAAACCGTGAGTAATTCAATGGCCCGCATCGGTATCTTGCTACTCAACCTTGGAGGCCCTGGTCAGCTCGAAGATGTCCAGCCCTTTTTGTACAACCTGTTTTCTGACCCCGAAATCATTCGACTGCCGTCACCCCTGTTGCAAAAGCCATTGGCGTGGATGATTTCCACCCTGCGAGCTCGGAAGTCGGAAGAAAATTACAAAAAAATTGGGGGTGGGTCCCCCCTACGCCGCATCACCGAAGCCCAGGCAGACGCGCTCCAGAGCAGCCTGCAGTCGCAAGGCTATGACGCCCAGGTTTACGTGGGCATGCGTTTCTGGCACCCATTTACCGAAGAGGCGATCGCCCAAATTAAGCGCGATCGCATTGAGCAAATCGTGATTTTGCCGCTCTATCCCCAGTTTTCCATTAGCACCAGCGGCTCCAGTTTTCGGGTACTCGAGAAACTCTGGGCCGCCGATCCGGTGTTGCAAGCCATTCCCTACACGGTGGTGCCCTCCTGGTACGACGCCCCCGGGTATGTCAAGGCGATGAGCACCCTGATCGAACGCACCCTAGAGCAAGTCGATCAGCCGGAGCAGGCGCATATTTTCTTCAGTGCCCATGGCGTGCCCGTCAGCTATGTCGAAGAATCTGGCGACCCCTATCAGCAAGAAATTGAAAAGTGTGCCGCCCTCATCATGGCGCAGCTCAACACCGCCAATGCCTTTACCCTGGCTTACCAAAGTCGAGTCGGCCCCGTGGAATGGTTACAGCCCTACACCGATCAGGCGATTGAAGCCCTGGCTCAAGAAGGGATCAAAGAGTTGGTGGTGGTGCCGATCAGCTTTGTCTCAGAGCATATCGAGACGCTAGAAGAAATCGATCAGGAATATCGAGAAGTGGCCGAAACGGCTGGTATTGAGACCTTTGCCAGAGTGCCCGCCCTCGATACGGAACCCATGTTTATTCAGGCCCTGACCGACTTGAGCGTCAAAGCCTTGAATGATCCACCGGTTTTATTCGCGGATACCATTCGCCCCCAAGAGAACACCAAACTCTATCCGCAAGAGCGCTGGTCATGGGGGCTCACCCCTTCCGCCGAAGTGTGGAACGGGCGGCTGGCCATGGTGGGTGTTTTGGCCGTCATGCTAGAGCTGTTCTTAGCAGAAGGGCCGCTGCATGCGCTGGGCCTGATCTAAGCAGCTTGGCAACGCCGGAGGGCCAGAGGCCGGGGACGCTCCGGGTATGAGCCGGTGGGCCAACGGCGATCGCTGCCACTCAACCGCAGAATGATGCTTTTGGTCTCAATCTGGCGATGTTCCCAGAATTAGGCGGTAATCTGATTTAAGGCGATTGGCCCAAGCGACTGATGCCGTTCTCGTACAGCTCGGTACGCGGAGCCCCCAACGATTCCCGCTGAATAAAAACGCTTCTGAAGTCCATGCAACCATCTCTGCGAAGCCTCCAAAATCCTGTCATTCGAGAACTGGCAAACTGCATTGAAGCAGTTTGGCAGCAAAGCCTAGATCTATCGCCCTATGAGATTCCCGTCGATCTTGGCTACATCGAAGGCAGCCTAGAAGAGGAAAAGGTGGTCATCGAAAACTGTTGCTATCAGACGCCGCAGTTTCGCAAGCTGCATATGGAACTCGCCCAAATTGGCAATGGGTTAGATATTTTGCACTGTGTCATGTTCCCCAACTCTGACTACAATCTGCCGATTTTTGGCACTGATTTGGTCGGTCGGCGGGGCGGGGGCATTAGTGCCGCGATCGTCGATCTGTCTCCCGTCAGCCCCGATCGCTCGTTACCCGAGGCTTACCAGCGGTCATTAGCGACGCTGCCGTCTTTGGGGTTCTCACAACCCCGGGATTTGCCGGAATGGGGTGATATCTTTTCCGACCATTGTCTGTTTGTGCGGCCTACGAATGCCGCTGAAGAAACACAATTTGTCCAGCGCGTGCGAGCCTTTTTGACGCTGCATTGTCAGGTTGCCAGCACCACGCAGCCGCTGACCTCAGCAAAAGACATCTTGCGGGTGGTGGCCGGTCAACGGAACTACTGTACCAAGCAGCAGCAAAACGATAAGACCCGCCGCATTCTCGAAAAATCCTTTGGCACAGAGTGGACAGAGCGCTATATGACGACCATGCTGTTTGATATGGATACGGAGCTGCAAACGAGTGACATCGTTCAATCCAAATGATCTGCCGCCCCCGTTAACTGATCTATCCGACCAGCTCAGTAGCCCTCACCTCAAGACTCGGGTGTTGGCAATGCTGGAATTGCAAAAAGCATCGATGCCTGCCGAAGACGCCTTGCCACTGTTGCAAATCGCGCTCCAAGATCAGGCCGAACAGGTGCGCGGAATGGCCGCCTTTGCCCTGGGGATTAAGCCCGTGCCCGACAGTCTGGCCTTGCTGGTGCAAACGCTGGAATCGGATCCCGACTACAACGTGCGGGCGATGGCCGCAGGGGCGCTGGGATATCTGGGCGATCGCCAAGCCTTGACCGCGCTCAGCCATGTGTTCTTGGAAGACACTAACTGGCTGGTGCAGTTTAGTGCTGCCGTGGCGCTGGGCAACTTGCAGGACCCGCAGGCGATCGACATATTACTGACTGCCCTCGACAGCGATCGCGCCCTCGTGCAAGAAGCCGCCATCATGGCACTGGGGGAAATCGGCAGTGTGGCCCAGGTTGAACAAGTCTTACGCTTTGTGCCTTCGAAGGATTGGATGATTCGCAAACGAGTGGCAGAAGCGCTCGGTAATATGCCCACTGCGCAAAGTCAATCCGCGTTGAAATATCTCAGCCAGGATGACAATCCCCAGGTGGCGGCCGCCGCCAAGCTGGCCGGGGAACAGTTAGCGAAACTGCTTTAATTCATGAATCAGGTGGTCAAAGTAAGGGGCCGCATCAGGCGTAGACGCCGCCAACCGCTTTAAGCTAGCCTGCTTAATCCCTTCCAGACCAACCACCATCGCCTCTAAAGGCACCTGCAGCTCTTGATACAGTAATTGCATTGAATGGAGACCGTCAGGGCTGGTGTAGTCGGTGCGTTGCCCCGCAATGCCGTAGGTAATACACCGCAAAAAGTGCCAAAAGTCTCGCCAGCAGGCCTTGGCTCGCTCTGCCGGATACAGATCACCATCCGCTTGCGTAATGCCCGGAAAGGTCTCTAATACCTGGCTCCGAGCTTCATCCACAATGGCGCTCGCCTGATCTCTGAAGGCCCGAACGATGGCGAGCGAGGCAGCCGTTTCCGGCACCCAGGTCTGAAGTTGGCTCAAGTCTTCATCCGTCAGATAACGACTCTCATCATCCGCTGTTTGCAAACACTGAATGACGTCAGTGGAATAGGTATCATCCCAAGAGGCAAAGCTAACAATACGAGAGTTCCGAATGAGTTCTCGCACTTTTTCACTAAGCGGTGATGTCGACATAGGTGAAGAGTCCAAACACCTAATTTTACCAGGCCACCTCTGCCCACATACTGGTCACGGTCAGGGAGGAGAGGAACGTCACAATTCGTTGCTATGGTCATGCCGCTAGCCGCTGGCATCCCGAGTGGGCTTTACATTCTTGGGCAATCAGCCCCCCTCTCGCACCACATCTCCCGCCCCCAAGTCACAGAAAAGAATTGATTAAGAATATTGTGGAAAGCGCCTCATACTGCCAGGCAGAAGTCTCCCTATCCTTGGACTGTCACCCACCTTGAACCCTAAACCTTGAATCCTAAACCCAAGCCATTGCTAATAGTGGATAAATTTGGGCCACACTCTACGGCCAATCCCCTCGGTTGAACCGACGAATCGCCCCACGACCATTCTTTCCGGCGTCGGCCTTGCCCCCTGTCTAACGGACTCTCGAGCCCCTAGAATTGTTGTAATCGAGTCACTGACCTTGCATCGCAGCTTCTAACCCCTATGGAATTGCAGCAGATCGAAAGCCATTTGCAACATTCGGATTACCAATATCGCATCAAGGCGATCGCGGCCCTCAGAGACTATCCCCCCGAGGTGGCCATCCCGTTGCTCACCAAGCACATCTTGGACGAGGAATTTTTGGTGAGGACTTTTGTCGCCAGGGAATTGGGCCAACAGAAGGCCGCTGACGCCTTTGCGGGCCTACTGGAACTAATCATGTTTGACAATACCCCCAATGTGCGGGCTGAGGCGGCGAACTCCCTCTCGCTCTTTGGTCAAATTGCCGCCCCCCATTTGCTGCAAAGTTTTGTGAGAGACGACCATTGGCTCGTACGCATCAGCATCTTTGCCGCCCTCGTCGAAATGGACTGTCCTGAAGTGCTTTTGGAGGTTTGTCAGGTAGCGATCGCGGGCGAAGATCGACCGGTGCAAGAAGCCGCGATCGATGCTTTAGGGTCACTCGCTAACTCTGACCAAAAAGATCAGGCTCTGGCCCAACTGTTGGCCTTAAAAGCGGCAGAAGCCCCCTATTTGCGGGCGCGATCTGCCTCGGCACTAAAGCACTTTGATACATCCGCTGCCAAAGACGCCTTGGTAGAACTGCGAGCCGACCCCGACCACAAGGTGGTAGGAGCCGCGATGGAGCCGCTTTTAGAAGAATCGAACTGAACCCGCGCTCCCGAACGCCATGCCCTCGTTCATTCCATTGCAGCCATGCCCCAAATTCAAAAGGGACTTAATCCCGATGCACCAAAGCCAGACGACAAATCCAGCCCCCTGCCCCTCAGCTCCCTCGGCGTGGCCAAGATTCTCGGGAATCAACCGCTGAAAATGGGGTAAACAGTCGTTCAACGACAGAAGCTGGATCATTTTGTAGCGATCGCAGAAAATTCTGGCATGGCGGTTTTACGTACAGCGCAACAGGCTTTTCACGCCTCCGGTGGATGGAGACACTACGTTACGATAAGACCAACCTTTTGACCTGGGTGCCCGCCCGATGTGGGCATTTCAGGGTAAACCCCTTATTGCACTCGACAAAATTACTATGGTTGAAAAAGTTCAAAAATCTAAAGCTGAGTGGCAGGAACAGCTCACTCCTGAGCAATATCATGTGACCCGCGAGAAGGGCACTGAGCGCGCTTTTACGGGGCAATATCACGCCAACAAAGAAGCGGGTGTTTACAAATGCATCTGCTGCGGCACCGAGCTGTTTAAGTCTGATGAAAAATTTGACTCAGGCACCGGCTGGCCGAGCTTCTGGGCACCTGCCGAAGATAAAAATGTCGCCACGAAGAAAGATATGAGCCTGTTTATGATGCGTACTGAGGTGCTTTGCAGCGCCTGTGATGCGCACTTGGGTCACGTCTTTAACGATGGCCCCGCCCCGACCGGCAAGCGCTACTGCATCAACTCGGCTTCTTTAGATTTCGAAAAGCAGTCCTAGCGACAGCGACAGTCAGGGCAGGGATACCGGCGATCGCGGGTTTGCCAAAACTGGCTGGTGACCTGCCCTCTTAATCAATCGATTTGTAGGACGGCATCCAGTCCGAATGATGCCGTCCTTTTTCTGAGCACAGTCAGGCCATTTCTACGCATGAGGCAACCGAGGTGAAGCTGGAGACAGTCGTTAACGGCCAAGGCTATCCCCTGTTGTGTTTGCATGGGCATCCGGGCAGCAAGCACTGTATGAACGTCTTTACTGAGCCGTTGGCTGACCATTTCAAGACCCTGGCCCCAGATCTGCGGGGCTATGGTCAGAGCCGCACGGCAACGCCCTTCACCATGACCCAGCATTTAGACGATCTGGTCGAACTGCTCGATCGCTTTGCTGTTGAGCAGTGCGTGGTGTTGGGCTGGTCGCTGGGCGGAATTCTGGCGATGGAGCTGGCGCTGCAATATCCGCAACGCGTGACCGGCCTGATGTTGTTGGGCACAGCGGCACGACCACGAGGCAGCCATCCGCCCATCACCTGGCAAGACAACGTATTCACCGCGATCACCTCAATTCTCAATCGTCTAGCCCCTGGCTGGCAGTGGAACATTGCCACGTTTGGCCCGCGATCGCTCTACCGGTATTTGATTCAGCAGCACCATCCAGCCGCCTATCAACGCTTGGCCCAGGAGGCGTTTCCTGCTTTTTTGCAAACGTCTAAACCGGCTAATACAGCGCTCAATACCGCACTGCGACAAGGGTATGACCGGCTGCCCGAGCTGGCCAATATCACCGTACCGGCGCTGGTGTTAGCAGGGGAATGCGATCGCCACATCACCGCCAGCTCCAGCTATGAAACGGCGCAGCATCTTCAACACAGCACGTACAAAAGTTATCCCGCCACCGCTCACCTGTTTCCCTGGGAGATTTCGGATCAGGTCGTGAGCGACCTGCAAGCCTGGCTTAAAGAACATTACCCGTCCCTTTCATGACGGCCAAGCAGAACTGTTATTCCGACTCTCTGAACAAAGACGACAAATCTGCCCCCCTGCGTTGCCAAAATGACATGGGGAGCCCGAATCACTGAGAATTGGGATGATCCCAATTCATGGAAACACGGCGACACCGGTTCGCCCTCTAGCCTCGACTCCCCACCCTGCAATGACCTGGATTGGTCGCTTCAGCCAAGAGAAACGACCTGATCAACCGCCTCAGTGACCGCCTGGCAAGGAGTTCACGGTTACCCGTTTCAGCCCTTTCAGCAGACCGTATACTGTAGGCACAAACCTTCAGACGGTGCTGGGAGCAAGCGATGGAATGGCATGTCAGCGACGCGCAGAGCCTCAGGGTGATCGATCGCGAGATTGGCAATCACATGTTTACCCCCTCTGAGTACGAGCTGGTGCGGCGTGTCATTTATGCCACCGCTGATTTTGAGTTTGCCTCACTGATTCACTTTTCTGAACATGCCTTGACCTCAGGGGCTGCTGCTCTCGCCGCGAGAACCACCATCGTGGTGGATGTGCCCATGGTGCAGGTGGGCGTGGCACCACCGATTCAAGAAACCTTTGTGAACCCCGTTTATTGCAGCATGGATGCGCTGACCCGTCCCCAAAAGGGCAAAAGCAAAACGGCTTGGGGCATCGAAACGCTGGCCAAACGCTATCCAGAAGGAATTTTTGTGGTAGGCGAGTCACAGACAGCCTTGGAAGCGCTGATCGAGCTGGTGGAAGCCGGTGAGGTGCGTCCGGCTCTGATCATCGCTTCACCAGCGGGATTTTTAGATGTTGATGTGCTCAAAAATCGACTGGACGAATCGATGGTGCCGAACATCCGCATCGAAGGTCAAAAGGGCAATCCGGTGCTAGCCGTCGCCATCATGAACGGCCTGATTGATTTAGCCTGGCAGGCCTATGGCAAAGTGCCAAAGACCATTTGAGCCCATTCTGCGTGAGTGGAAAGGCTGACGGGTATCCTCTCTCGGTTTCTGCGCAGGGAGAGATTGGGCAACGATCGCGCTCAATCTTCAGCCGCCAGTCGGTTGAGCGGAGGCAAAACTGGATTATTTGGCATATATAGCCGAATCCCCTTCGGGAAGGGCAAGGCCCTACAGAGTTGAAATGCTGGTCAAATCACGACTTCAACGATCCGGAGTGTCTTCACCTATAGCAAGCCGCAGTTTGATCAGGTCACTCCCAATGCCTGAAATCACCCTCAGATAAGCTTCTTAATTCTGACTTCCGACTTCTCCATTCCGAATTCGGCTATAACTGCGGTTTGCCAGAGACTCCGCCGACTGACGGACATCACGATCGCGCTACTCAAAGCTGCGGCCAAAGGGAAATAGCGCCAATACCATCAGCTTGAAGTGTTGCTTGGCAAAGGGCAGACCAATGATGGTGATCGCCAACAAAATTCCCCAAAAGAGATGATTAAGGGCGATCGCCCAGCCAAACACCACAATCCAAACGACGTTGAGAATTTGGTACAGGGCACTATCTGCTTCTGGACTTTTTTTGATTTCACGGCCAAAGGGAGTGAACGAAGCGATGCCCACTTGAATGGTCGCCAGCCCAAACGGAATACCAATGATGGTGAGGCAAGTACTCAAGCCACCAAGAATGTAGCCGATACCGCTGAAAAATCCGCCAAAAATCAGCCAGATAATATTGCCTAACAAGCTCATGGGGACATCCTCGCGATCGCCGCAATCTATGATATCACCAGCATATCCCGTCGGCTTTATTTCTCAGCCGTCCCGGCGATGGGGGATTACACACCAATGGAGGGCGAGAAATCCAGCGAGATCGCCCCGTTGTCTAACCGACAATTTGCCGTGTCCATATTCAGTCACAAGATAAGATTCCAAGCTTGGCCCCCTGTTCCTGGGTTCCCTGACATTGAGCAAGACGCCTGGGTTGTCCGCTCATCGCCAATTAGCATTGCCGCTATTTTTCGCCAAAGGGCTGTAGCCACTGCCATCGCAACGCCAGATTCAGCGCGATCGCGCAGCCGCCAAACAGCACCAAGCTTTCACCACAGGCGGCAAAAAAGGGCCAGAAGTTTTGCGTGATCGCCGATCCGGCATCGACCTGGGCCAAGCCGCGCACCAGGGTAAATGCCAGCACCACCCCGGCTTTGAGCTGAGGGTTATCGTCGCGGCGAATAGCGTAGCGATAGGTCAGGGCAAACAACGCGCCAGACAGCAGGGCGATCGCCCCGGTTACCAGCAGGGTCAACCCCGCCAAGCTGGACAACAGATCGCGGAGCGGCGGCAGACTGGTCAGGGGCCAGCGGTGACTGATCAGTTGAGCCAGACTGAGCAAACCCGCGCAAGTCGCGCCGCATAGGGCGGCCTTTAGAGATTCAAGGCGCTCGGCGGGCGTAAAGGGAGAAGCCTGATTCATTGCAAAATCGTCACGTCTGCGGGTGGGCTTTGTTTTATCATGGATGATGCACTGTGAATTCTTGCTGTAAGACACCTATGGATATTTTGACGCTGGGTTGGGTTTCGCTGCTCGTGGTTTTCTCCTTTTCGCTCTCGATGGTGGTTTGGGGACGCAACGGCTTCTAAATCCAGACCTGATTAGATTCCGATTTGATAGTAGTGGCTTGTGACGATTGGTAAATCATGAATACAGCGTTTGAGGCCCAGGCCTTTTCGGTGTTGGCTGTCTTAGCGGCGGCGCTGATGCTCGTCGTCACTGGCGGCGTGGTTTATCTAACTGCGGTGGAATGGCGCGATCGCCGTCGGCGGCAGCGAGAACTGCAGGCGAGTGCGCCACGCATCAAAAAGAAGAGTAAGAAGAAGGGCCTTGCTGAATAGCAGCCTGTTGGCGTCAATGTTTGCAAGCAGCTGGATGGCTGTTAGCAATCCGTTCAGATCTGGAATCAGCCCCGCCAGCAGACATCATTAGCCGTTGAGTACCGTGTCAACTGAAGTGAATGCGAACGTTCTCTCGCCAGCCCGCCAGCTGGCGTTTGATGCTTTAAAGGAAATTTATCGGGGCGGGTTTGCCGATGTAGTGCTGCACCGTTTGTTGCATCAGCGCCAGCTCAGTGCGGTCGATCGCCCCTTTGCCACAGAATTGGTCTACGGTACTGTGCGCCGTCAGCGCACCTTAGATGCCCTGATTGATCAGCTCGGCAAACGAGCCGCTCACCAGCAGCCCCTCGATCTGCGCATTGTGCTGCATCTAGGCTTATATCAGCTGCGGTTTTTGACTCAGGTACCCGAGTCAGCAGCGGTCAACACCAGCGTCGAACTGGCTAAGGCCATTAGCAAAGGCAAACTATCCGGCGTGGCTAACGGCATTTTGCGCCAATACATTCGCCTGCGCCAATCGACGGCAGATCCACTGGTGGTGCCGAGCGATCGCCTGCAGGCGCTAGCCATTCGCCACAGTTACCCCGACTGGATCGTGGCGCTGTGGCAGCAGCAATTGGGCTGGGAGGAAACCGAGCGGCTTTGTGATTGGTTTAATCAATCCCCGACGATCGACTTGCGCGTCAATCCGCTTAAGACCTCTGTGACTGATCTCGTGCAAACGTTTTTAGCCGCAGGCATTGAGACGCAGCCACTGCCACACTTACCCCAGAGCCTGCGCCTGACCCATCACGTCGGGGCCATTCAGCAGCTCCCGGGCTATGCCGACGGCTGGTGGACGGTGCAGGATGCCAGTGCTCAATTAGTCAGCGCCCTCGTTGATCCGCAGCCGGGCATGGTGGTGATTGCTGCCTGCGCGGCCCCCGGAGGCAAAACGACTCATCTAGCCGAACTCATGGGCGATGAGGGGCTGATTTGGGCCTGCGATCGCACCACCTCACGCCTCAAGAAGGTGAAGCAAAACCTCAAGCGCCTGCAGCTCACCAGCGTTAAAACCTTTACCGGCGATAGCACCACCCTGACGCGGTTTGCTGGGCAGGGCGATCGCGTCTTAGTCGATGCGCCCTGCTCGGGACTGGGAACGCTGCACCGCCACGCCGATGCCCGCTGGCGGCAAACCCCGGAAACAGTGGCCGAACTGACGCAGCTACAGGGGCAATTGCTGGCCCAAGCCGCCACCTGGGTTAAACCCAGCGGCACACTGGTCTATGCCCCCTGCACCCTGCATCCTGCCGAAAATGAGGCGGTCGTTCAACAGTTCCTCGCCGCCCAGCCCGACTGGCAAATTCTGCCGCCGCGTGTTGATGAAGCAGTGGCTGCCTACGCCATGCCCGAGGGCTGGATCAAAGTGTGGCCCCAGCGCCAGCAGATGGACGGATTCTTTATGGTGCGGTTGGGACGAGCTGATCATGCTTCTCAGTGATCGGACTTGTCAGGCCATCTTGGCAATGCCGATGAGCCTAGGGCAAGGTAGCCAGATTTGTTGTCTGGTTTCAAAAAAGTCGGTATTGATAGTCAGCTGCACCTTGCTCAAGCCATACCGGATTGCCGAGATCAGCATCTGAATCAATCTTTCAATTCCGACTTCCGCATTCCGACTGCCGACTGCTGACTGCCAAATTCTGCAACAGAATTGCAAGTGCCAGTCGCCAATGAAACGCCCCGTCGCCTTCACCCCTTGCCACCTTCCCTCTATGCAGCAACGGGCAACGGGGACATTAAACGGCTTTCTAAATAGCTGTAAAGGCCCTGACTCGCCTCAAAATAGACCGCCAAGCGATCGCCCGCTTGCTCCGCTGAAACCAGATCGGCTCGATAGTGAGGAGTGGCTAAGAAATTGAGCCAGTCGGCAACTTGGGTTAATGGGACGGTGAGACAGCCGAGGGCACAGCCATCTACAATTTCTATCCGAAAGCTGACAGTGGGGGATGCCATGATCTTCACCTCACGCAATCAGTACCTATGAACTATTTTATTCTCCCTGTCCTGCTCAAAATGCGCAAGGCGATCGCACAACCTGTTACAGTCAGGGCGCTATGAAGCTGGCGTGAGTGAACGGTGACGGCCCCTTGTCGGTGTGACGCTGTGCCTTTACAATCGCTGGCGGTTTATCACACCCCCACTATGACTGCATCGCTCTTTCAAATTGCCTCTACACCTCCCCATCAACAGCTCACGGTAACGATGCCCGCTGAGGGCGGTGCCCTTACCGGTCGCATCCGCGTGCCCGGTGACAAATCCATCTCCCATCGCGCCTTAATGCTGGGGGCGATCGCCCAAGGTGAAACCCGCATTCAAGGACTCTTGCTAGGCGAAGACCCGCGCAGTACGGCGGCTTGCTTCGCCGCCATGGGGGTACAGCTGTCGGACTTAGAAGCTGAGTGGGTCGTGGTCAACGGTGTGGGGCTGGGCAACCTGCAGGAACCGTCAACGGTGCTGGATGCGGGCAACTCCGGTACGACCCTGCGGCTGATGCTGGGGCTGCTGGCCTCGCACCCCGATCGATTTTTAGCCGTTACGGGGGATGACTCCCTGCGATCGCGGCCGATGGGGCGCGTAATTAAGCCGCTGACGGCGATGGGCGCTCACATTTGGGGGCGGCAACAGAACACCCTGGCGCCTTTGGCTGTTCAAGGTCAGGCGCTCAAGCCCACTCACTATCACTCGCCAGTCGCCTCCGCTCAGGTGAAATCATGCGTGCTGCTAGCCGGACTGCTGACCGAAGGCCAGACGACCGTCACTGAACCCAGTCTCTCCCGCGATCACAGTGAGCGGATGCTGCAGGCGTTTGGAGCCGATCTCACGGTCGATCAGCCCAGTCGTACGGTGACGGTCAACGGCCCCGCTACCCTGACGGGACAAACGGTGATTGTACCGGGGGATATTAGCTCCGCCGCGTTTTGGCTAGTGGGGGCCGCGATCACGCCGGGGTCGGAGTTGGTGATTGAAAATGTCGGCGTCAACCCTACGCGCACCGGCATTTTAGAAGCGTTGCAGGCGATGAATGCCGACATCACGCTCGAAAACGAACGCCTAGTCACCGGAGAACCGGTGGCTGACTTGCGGGTGCGCCACGGCCCGCTAACGGCGACGACGCTAGGCGGCGACCTGATTCCACGCCTGATCGACGAAATTCCCATTCTGGCGGTGGCGGCGCTCTTTGCTAAGGGCACGACGGTAATTCGAGACGCGGCGGAGCTACGGGTCAAAGAGAGCGATCGCATTGCCGCCATGGCCTCTGAGCTCAACCGCTTGGGGGCTCAGGTCACCGAGCGACCCGACGGGTTAGAAATTGTCGGCGGGCTTTCCACTTTGAAGGGCGATACCGTTGACAGCTTTACCGATCATCGAGTGGGCATGAGTTTGGCGATCGCTGCCTTACGCGCTACCGGTACGACCACTCTGCAACGCGCGGAAGCGGCGGCCATTTCTTATCCCACTTTTTGGGCAACCCTGAACCAAGTTTGTGGGGCATGAGCTGCCGCCTAGCCCAAATCTCCGGCCCAAATCGATGGCGGGGGATGAGACTGGACTGTCGTCATAGCCACCTCGGGTCACTAATTTGTTCTGAGTTTCAGCAGCCTGCCAAGGCGATTGCTGGGTCTGAAAATACCGCTGCATGGCTGCGTGCCGCTGCCGCTTTAGCGCCACCATACCTGACAGGCGATAGCCCAAAGGGCTATGAGCCCTCTACGAAAAGTAAATGCTTTTTGATAGATCTCTTTAAGCGAGCTTGATATCAACGCCTTATACCAATTCTCTGAAACTGGACTACCGATGCCCGTACTGGAACGATCCCCCCAACCCCCGTTGGAAAAGAGGGCAGCAAAATTCAGGTGGTGAATAGCCCCTTTCCCAAGGGGGCGGCGACAGCGGGGGATACTCGATCTGTAGCGCTGTCATGCAGAATCGGTATTAGCTGGAACCGTCTGCCCCCTGAGCCGGTCAGAGATTGAAGGCGGCTCGGGAACTCAAGTGGGTTGAGGGCGCGCTGGGGTAAATGGGTATGGCGGTGAGGTGAATTGACTGGCCGCCTTCTGTGTTGGCTGACTCAGCAAATGGGGGCGATCGCCCTTATCCTCAAAAGCGATGGGTCGCCACTGTGAAAATCTTTTTGGAGTGTGTACGTTTCGGTTACTATGCGAAAAATTCTGGTCATTGCAGCCGATGGCGAACAGCGTGAGTCACAACTTGCCATCCTGATCCGCGAAGGGTACGAAACCATTGTCACTGAAGCAATTCCAACCGCGTTAGACATCATTCGCAAGCAGCATCCTGACCTCATTCTCTGCGGGGTGGAGTTAACCGGTGGCAACAATTTTGAGTTGTTGCAAGCTCTCCAGAACAAGCCCGACTTACTGGCGATTCCGATTATTTTGCTGACGGACAATCGTGATCCGCTGCGCTGGCGACAAGGCGTGAACCTAGGGGCCGATGATTGTCTGGTCATTCCCTTTACCGAACGCAACTTGCTGGAGGCGATCGCCATTCGCTTCAAAAAGCAGGATGCCCTGACTCACCGCTACAACATTCTGATGCGCCACACGGCAGAGCGGCTCAATCGCCTGTCGCACTATGACAGTCTGACCGATTTGCCCAACTACCAGCTACTGCGGCAGCGACTGCAGCAGGCCACTGAGCGGGCCTCTGGCGGCAAACAGCGGGTGGCCCTGATGCCCTTGAGCCTAGACCGGCTGCGCCAGATTAACAACACGCTGGGCTACGCGGCGGGGGATACGGAATTGCGGGCAGCCGCTCGTCGCCTGACCGGAATTTTGCCGCGATCGACCGCCGTGGCTCGACTGACGGGAAATCAGTTCGCCATTGTGGTGCCCGCCCCGCGCGACCAAGAAACGATTATCGCCATCGCCGAAGAAATTTTTGAGAGTTTGGGGCATTCGTTTTCGCTGCCGGGTCAAGAAGTCTTTATGACCGCCAGCATCGGTATTGTCATGTTTCCCGATGACTCAGAAGACATCAGTGTGCTGCTGCGGCAGGCCGATGCGGCTCTCGACTGGGCCAAAGTGCAAAAGAGCCACTCTTACCGGTTTTATCGCCCCGATATGACCGTCGTCTCGGGGGATGAGCTACAGCTCGAACCCTGGCTACGTAAAGCCCTGGAGCGCGATGAGTTTGAAGTCTGGTACCAACCCAAATACAGCCTCAGCCAAGAGCGCATCGTGGGAGCCGAAGCCTTGATCCGCTGGCGACATCCTGATACGGGCTACATTTCGCCCGCTCGCTTTGTCCCCCTAGCGGAAGAAACGGGGCTAATTGTCCCCATTGGGGAGTGGGTGCTAAGAACAGTTTGTGACCAGACGGCGAGCTGGCTGCGCCATGGTCAGCCCGTCGTCGCGATCGCGGTCAACCTGTCCAGTGTTCAACTCAATCAGTCCCGGTTAGCGCAAACCCTGCAAGACATCCTCACCCTGACGCAGTTACCCCCCAATCATCTCGAACTGGAGGTAACCGAAACGGCCCTGATGCAAGATATCGAATCAGCGATCGCGCTGCTAGAACAGCTCAAGGCTCTGAACGTCAAAATCGCGATCGATGACTTTGGCACCGGCTACGCCTCTTTGGGCTATCTGCGACAGTTGCCCATCGACATTCTCAAAATCGACACGTCCTTTGTGCGCAACATTCATCAAGATGTCAAAAATCAGAGCATCGTCAGAAATATCATTGCCCTAGCTCATGACCTCGGCCTCAAAATTATTGCCGAAGGCATTGAAACCCAGCCCGAAATGGAGGTCTTAATAGCCTATGGCTGTGACCTGATTCAAGGCTATTGGGTCGGCCCGCCCATGGTGGCCGAGAAACTGGCTGAGCGCCTATAAAAATTCCAGGTGATGAGTTCGGCGATTGGGGGACTACCCATCGCTGAGATTGAGGGACTCATATAGCAAAGTGACGCCACTCACCGGCCCTCACGAGAATGATTCGGCCTCAGCGATGGGCGCTGACTGACCAACTTCATATTGGTAACGAATGTGGCCTTGGCTCTGGGCTTCAAGTCGCAACGACCAGTGACACTGCCCGGTTTTGGTCAGGGTTGTGGCTGGTTCTGCTGTGATCAGGCGGGGGGTGATCGCCGTGTTTTGATTCACGGGCAGTTGTTCGATCACCCTCACCTCAATCGGCGACGAAAACGGATTTTGAAGGGTCAGCTCATAGCCCCTCAGCTGGCCGCCCACAGGTTCTGACGAGGGCTTTGGCCGCCACCCTTGACGGTGCACCGTCACTCGCTCATCGAACCCCAAACTCAGTTGAAAGGCCTCGCCGGGGGCGACATAGTCCAACGTTTGCGCACCCCAATAGCCGCCGGAGCGATACAAGTGAGCGGCACCCGGCAATAGCGGCTCGGCAGAAGTGTTGATCAGTTCCGCACAAAGATAAGAGGCACAACTCCGCTGCGGCAAGGCCACATAGGTGAGCTGACTGCTCAGCTCTCGTTGACTCACAGGCACCTGATGAGGGCTGTCATCACTGGGGACGGTTGCTGGCAAGGGAGCCGTAAACTCCACGTGGGAGATCGCCCACTGACCTGACTCCTGATTTGCCCCAGCCGCTTCCTGCTGGGCATACGGAATCGAACTCCCCGGTAGTGCCCCCAGCATGCGATAGGTATCCTCCAGTACCGGACTCCGCGATTTCACCTCGGCGGGCGAGTCCGCCGAGGTTGAGCCGGGTGCTTTGTCTTTGAACGAAGTTGGCAACGGCGCGGGGGCGGTTAGGCGATCGATATCCGG
Organism: Leptolyngbyaceae cyanobacterium; assembly: GCA_050042805.1. Classification (GTDB taxonomy): domain Bacteria; phylum Cyanobacteriota; class Cyanobacteriia; order Phormidesmidales; family Phormidesmidaceae; genus Halomicronema. The sequence goes on along the minus strand of JBHJJI010000110.1, from coordinate 54,997 downwards.
CACGTTCAAAGTCGTCTCGGCGGTTGCAGTCGAGACTTTAAGCGCTACCTGATGCCAGTCTTCCCCTGTATTCTGCTGGATTTCAGCCAGGCTGTTGATGACCAGTGAGGTTTCGTCGAGGGACTGGCGCAGCTCATACACCGGCTGCCATTGGGCCGCATTGACGGTGTAAATAATCTGAATATCGAGTCGGCCCGCCTGGTGCACTGTTAACGGCATGACCAGATCGTAAAGAGGGGCGATCGCCGCCGATTGAACTTGCCTCTCCTGCTGGCGGGCCTGCTGCAGCTGCAGGTCTAGCTGGTGCTTGCGGCGCTCTTGAACGACGATTGCCTGCGTAGTCTGCTGATAGGCCTGATCAAAAAAATCTGAGAACTCAGCCACGTTAGCGAGCGTGATCGACTGCTGGGACAACCCTTGGGCAAAACTCTGGGCTGTTTGCTCCGCCAATGACTCTAGGAATGCCTGCTGATGGTTGAGGCTCGACAACAGATCTTTGCAACACCGGAAAGCATCTTCAGCTTGATGTCGCTGCTCTTTGAGCGCCTCTTTCTGGCCCTGTAGCCCCTCATCATCAGTTGCTGTGGGGGTGAGGTGTGGCGGCTGCAGGCTGATCTGTGCCGTGCCCTCGGTATCGATCTGCAGGCTACCCATCTCAAGCACTGCCGGCAAAGCATCTACCCGCAGCCTGAGGTCGCCTGGTGACACCTCAAGTTGTCCCTGCCGAGTGACCCTAGCCTGCGCTGGATATACCGTAACGGCGACGATTTCAGTCTCGATTGGAGTGAGGCCACTTAACACAACGGCATCAGACATCGGCACAGTTAATCTCTCTTTGACTTGATTCCTCAACAACCCACAGATAATTTTAGCGACTCAGGGGGGTGAGGCCGGGGGCAAGGCCGGATGAGCCAAGCGCTAAACGAGACGAGACCGCTCTTGAGTGACTTGCTATAGGACTTTTAGCTTATTTCTTGCTACATCGACTGGGGGTAAACACCCTGAAGGTCTGTATAAAACTTTGTAGAAAGAGTTTTTCAGTAAAATTTTGGCGAGGATTCCCTAAATATGGGAATTGCTTGATTTATCTCAATTTTAGTGAGGGATGCGGCGTAACTCACCTGATCGCAATATTTAGAAAATATCGCCCTCCCGGCCTGATGGGGTGACGAGAGCCGACTCGCGAATCATTCACAGACGGTTGAACCTTGCTGTCGTTCGCTTAAGCGATCGCCGGGTGGTCGATTATGGTTGAATAGAGGTCAACCGACTGTTGTTTTGTAGGAGATGCTGGGATGAGTATTGGTGGAGCGATCGCGTTCGTCATTATGTTGGGTGGCGGCTTTGCCACGGCCATGGTGCTGTACTTTGGCCTGAGAGCGATCAAGCTGATTTAGGGCGCGTCCTTAATTAACAATCAAAACCTCTGAGGCGAGGCATTCCCATGCCCGCCACCACGCCCCTCGCTAGGGCCTGTAACCCAGGTTTCACGACCTATAATCATCTAAAGATGACCGATCCTAGGGTTGACGCTTGAGGGCCTGGCTGAGTTCTGGGCCAGCGGCAATGACGGCTAAGCTCAGCCAAGCGAGCAGATTGACGCGCGCTTCAAATAGCGTGATGTCGACCAGTGAAAACAGCACAATCGCCAAAAAGCTGAGATGATATCCCATAAACACGCTGTAATACGAGGCGTGTTTTTTTATGCTGAGCAGAGCCCAGTAGCCGCGATAAACAATCAGGCCCACTGCAGCGGTGAATAACAGCATGACTGGCAACCCCGCCTCTGACGCCAACGTTAACCAAAAGTTGTGGGCATGGGCAATGTAGGCGTAGCCGGGCACTTCACCGTTGTAGAGCAGCTTATAGTTACCCAGGCCGTACCCCACAAGCGGGCGATCGCGAATCATTCGCATCGCTAACCCCCACACATGCACGCGCGGGTCATCGGTCACCCAGCTCCAGGAGAGCGATCGCCCGGCCATACCAAAGCGCATTGTAGTAAAGACGATAATGGCAAAACCGGCTAGACCGAGCGATCTGACCCACCGATTGGTGCGCGCCCCAACAAAGCCGACCAGCAGCAGCAAAATCGCCACTAAATACCCATTGCGCGAGCCCGAAGCAAACAGACACATCAGCGTTAACAGCAGATTGGCCCCCAACACATAACGATACCAAAGTGGCTGTTGCGGGTTGACGGTTTGCCTCTGACCGGCAAATAGCAGGCCGAGGTTTAGCCCCAACACCATCACCAGATAGCTGGCTAACGTGTTGGGATAATCAAACACTGAAAAAGCTCGGGGAACATGCAGGTCACCGAGATAGAGCCAATCCACCCAGGGCAGATAAGTCGCGAAAATTCCCGGATAGTTAATCTTGAGGACGTATTCAACAATGCCGATCAGGTTGACCGGTATCGCCGTCAACACCAATATCAGCGCCCACCGATAGATCTGCGACCACGGATCGGCGGCCCTTTTCAGATAAAGCGTCAACACGGCCCAAAACCAGAAAAAAGGCAGAAAGTGAAAGAGCTGCAAATAGGCCTCGCCTCGAAACGTCGCAAAGCCTGCACTGACAATGAGTAATAGGCCCACCGCGACGAAGCCGCTGTCATACAACAGCTTGATTACAGCGCCAGGATAAAAGTAGCTTTGCCACAGCCCGAATACGAAGAAGCCGACGAGCCCCACAAACATCGAGTATGGATAGGGCAACAGCAACAAACATACCGGCAGCACGCCATTCCAAAATGCAGGCCCTTGATCTAACCAATGCGATCGTGCGTCAGTATGCGCCATCTCCAATCAATACCACCCAGATAGTTCTCAATAGAATATAGATATCTAACCAGACAGACCAGTTTCTCACGTAGTACGCATCTAGATTGACCCGCTCTGAGTAAGTGACGTCATTTCTCCCAGAAACTTGCCACAGCCCAGTAATCCCTGGCGGTACGCGCTTATAAAGTTCGAACTTGTCAGCATAGTGAGCCACTTCGGCATCCACGATGGGGCGCGGCCCGACTAGACTCATCTCGCCACGTAAGACATTCCACAATTGCGGCAGCTCGTCTAAGCTGGTGCGTCTGAGCAAGCGACCGACTCGCGTAATGCGAGGGTCGCTTTTGAGCTTCCGCTCTTTTTCCCATTCTTCTCGATAGAGGTGATTGGCAATCAGATGGTGTTGCAAAACCTCGTCGGCGTTGGTCACCATAGAGCGAAATTTCCAGGCTTTAAAGGGGCGAGCCCCGCGACCAAGGCGGTGTTGGCCATAGAAAATTGGCCCTGGTGAATCCAGCTTGACCGCCACCATAATGATCAAAAACAGCGGCAAGGCAAACAGACCGAGCAGAATCGTTAAACAGCAGTCCAAAATGCTTTTGGTAAATCGTGGCCCCGGCAGCAGCAGGCGCTGCCGAATTTCGAGCCCCAAAATGCCCCCCATGTCGGTGGCGCTGACCCATAAACTGGCAAACCCAAACAGGTCTGGAATCACTAGCAAATGAGGAAACGTATGACCATAGCGCTCCAAAATCGCCAATAGCTTATCGCGGGGAACGCCAGGCATGGCAACGATCGCATAGCTGACATGGCGATCGCGGGCCACATAGGGGGCCACGGAGAGCCGTCCCACCACCGGTACTGACTCCACAAAACCCTGTTTCTTGGGATCATCGTCTAACACGGCAACGGGCTTAAACCCCAGGCCAGGCTGTCGCTTCAGTGTCCGAATCACTAACTCACCGGTGCGGCCTGCGCCCATGACCACGACCGGAAATCCCCACCAGGGGCAGGGGGCTACCAGGCGACGCATGGCGAGCCGGGCCAGCCAAACGCCCGCCATTGAGAGGGGCCAAGCGACCAAAAAGATCGCTCGCGAATAAGTTGTGCCTTCCCGAAACAAAAAGATGACGGCAGCTAGCGCCAGATAAAACAGCGTGGTAGACAGGCAAAGTCGCCGGAGTTCTTCCACGGGGCTGAGGCCGACAGCCGGATAGAGCTTGGCCAAAAAATAAATAATGACGACCATGCCGAGCAGGGGCCAGCGCCGCCAATACAGGGCGGGCTCAAACTGACCGCCTAAGGCGTGGCGACCCACGACGCTGACATAGACGGCGATCGCCAAGCCCAACACGTCTGCAATTACAAGCGGCGCTGCGGTCGAGAGCGATCGCAGCGAAAAGGTCAAGGGCGCATAGGCCGGTTTCAACAGCTGAGTCAGAGGGGTCATAACTACACGAGCGAGCCTACACCACCGTACTGCACGTCACGGATAAAGGTACCTCAATCCTACAGGTCTGGCTCTATCGTTACCGGATCAATTACGGCAAGTGGGGGTGCCTGGCGTTGAGTGCCAAGCACGATTTTATGACGGATAAAGCCAGTTGTCCCAATTCTCAAAACGCCAGTGCCAACTTTTGCGCATAGCAAGAGAGTGTCAGTAAGTTCAGTGAGGGGCTCATCCTGATGCTCTGAGACAAAGCGACAAGTCTGGCTCCTCGACTCCTCGGCTCCCCGGCGTTGCCAAGATGGCATCGGGAGTCCGATCACTGATATATAGATACAAGGGAACGGTTTAGGGTGCCAGGTGGGTAATCACTCAAGAGTCGGGAGACTCGTGACACACAGCCAACCTCTGACAGCAAGCGGTTTGGTCGGGAAAGGGGTGCAAACGCAGAGTCTCTAGCCCAACAGCCGTTGGTTGATCTGCTGCAGGTCAAATTTCTCGGGATCAAAGTCCTCTAGCCAATCGAGCAGCTCTTCGTACTCCGGGTCTTCGGGGTCATTAAACCGTTCTAGCAGCCCTTCGTAGCCCCAAACACCGCCACTGTCTTCGGGGGGACAGGCGCGCTCACCGGCGAGACAACGGGGCGAGGTCAGCGATTCCGTCGCTGGCTGTTGCGTTTCTACGGTGATCTGGTGCAGCCAGCCATCGCCAAAGTCATAGGTGTAAGCAAACTTTTCTTTCGGGGAAAAGTTAAAATCTGCCAGGGTTTTGGTTGTCGCATCCAAAGTCCCTTCTAGCGGCATCGGCTCAGGGTTCGCATAGAGCTTGCCTCTCACTTGAAACTGATGCAGGTGACTATCTTCCCACCCCATCACGGCTTGCAAAATGGGATGCAAATCGGCCAAGACTGTGCGATCGTCAACTTCAAACCGTCGCCAGATGGGCGGATCGCTGTCTACCAAACAAACGCGGCAGGTCAGAACTTGAGAATTTGCCATGGGGATGCACTATAAGCTGGAACTGGTGCCGTACTCATCGAGCCAGTCTTTGCCAAGGCGAATGGTGATATCAGAGTCGAGAATGCCGGTGCTTTCAACCCGAACTTCACCCAAGCCTAAGAACCGCTGCAGGGTTTCAGCGCTGGCCAGATCACCATTTTGAGCGACGACGCGGGTGATGGGCAATTCTTCATTCCAATCGTCTTCGACATAGACGTTGTAATAGCCACTGTCATATAAGGTCTGTACCAGGCTATCCACCGCGATCGCATCGCCGGTGCTGTCTTGAATGGCCACTCGCAAATATTGCGGGTCTTCTGACGCGGCGACCTGACGGGTGCCATAGCCAAAATATTCTGACACCATGCCGTCAATCTCGCGCAGATTGGGCAACCAATAGCTCAGCTCATAATCGCTGGTGCTGCTGAAATCGCCTGGCAGCATCAACATTTGCGTGTTGTAAGAATTCGTTTTGGAGGCATACCCAGCCAGGGCTAACAGTTCTTCAACGCTGAGATTGGTATCCACGTGGGACTGAATAACCGACAAAATCTTGGGCAGCCGGGCGCTCGTTTTCGGGTTCAGCGCTTGCTCTAAAACCGCTCGCATCATCATCTGCTGCCGCTGAATCCGGCCAATGTCACCATGATCGTCATACCGAAAGCGGAGAAACTGCAGCGCCTTGTTGCCATCTAACCGCTGCTCACCGGCCTTGAGATTGATGTAGAGATGCTGACTGTCATCCTGATACTTCATGTCTTTGGGGACATTGACTTCAACCCCGCCCAACGCATCAATCAGTTTTTCGACCCCTTGAACATTAATGCGAACGTATCGATCAATTTCGACCCCGCCCAGCAGATCACTCACCGACCGGGCTGATAGTGCTGGCCCCCCTAGCTGGTTGGCCTCGTTGAGCTTGGTCATGCGACCCTGCACCAGCGTACGTGTATCGCGCGGCAGCGAGAGCACCACTAGCTGATCGGTATGGGGGTTAAAGCGAATCAGCACCATCGTGTCTGACAGCCCATCAAAAGAATTCACCAGCGCGTGATAGCCCAGATTCTGGGCCTCGGGGGGCAGGTCATTGACGTCGGTGGTGAGCACTTTCATGCCCAAAACTAAAATATTGACTGGGCGCGTCAAGCGGGGCACCTGCAGGCTATTGCCTTCGGTGATGGGGTCATCTTGATTAAAGACAGCTGACTCTTCTTCGGTCAGACTGCCGTGTAGCAGCGGCGTGCTGTTGAGGGATACCGCCAAAAAGGCTCCGCCCACCGCCGAAGCACCGGCAACGGTCACCAGCGCGAGCCCCATCCCTAACCATTTGGGAATGCGAAAGCGTCGAGGTGACTGGGCAGACGGGTGAGGCTGATAGTGACGAATCGGACGAGAGGATTTTTTATTAGACACGAATGACCTCAAACCACGGAGATTAGGCAATAGTTACAGACCACAACTCAGTGGCCTTGACCGGCGATAGAAGATGCCAGACCCCAATGGGGTGAGCATCAGCCCCGAAAAACAGTACAATTGTTTCACACTTGTCGATTTTGAGAAACCGAACGTTTTCCATCGGGGAAAAGGGCGATCGCCCCGGCTGTTCCCCTTAGGTGGCTGAAATAGTAACAGCTTTTTTAGCGAATGAACCCGTTGCCCTCAGGCATTTTGCACTGAAGTCACCCGTATTGTAGTGATGAATCTAAAAGTTGCGACAAGTCGCCACTTTTTCAAGGCAGGCGATCGCCGAGCTTGCTGAGACCGGGCAGGCGGGGACTGCCTCCCTGCAACAGGCGGAGCATCAGCCAAAAACTGGTCATAAAGTATCCCGTCGTAGCCAGTAGGTTAGTCACCAGCAGTCGGGTAGAGACGATATCCGCGGCCTGACTACCCGCTACAGTCAGCAGCGATAGAATCACCCAAGCGAGCGCTAAGGTCACCGCCGTCTTACTAACCGTGGTTTCTCGCCGCGTCCCCTGCTTGAAATACAAACTCCACAACGCCGGAAAGAAGCCAAAGATCGGCACTAAATAAATGATGAGCTTCAGGGTCTCAAGCTTGGTCTCAGGATCTGATTGCTGCGCACGCATAGCCGATAGCCAGTGAGGGACGATTGCGGTAACGCTAGGCTAGCAAACCTGCTTCCCCTCGGTGGCGATCGGCGACAACAATTCACCACGTGGGGCCACAAAAACAGTCTCTGGATACCGAAATACAGGGGTGACCGCCGAATCAATACGCTGCATTCCGGTGGTTTTTGACACAGTCGCTCCGGATTTGTCTGGTATATTGATTCGGAAAAATAAAAATAGTTGTTCGAGCTCAATGAGTCATTAGCATCGCGAGTAAGCTGTCTGACAACAATGATTCCTAGGAGTTTTTAAATGGAAGACCTTGACCTCAATAACTATCTTGTCGTTATTCAAGATTTGATCACCCGTTTTGGCCTAAACCTGCTGGCCGCGATCGTCATTTTCTTCATTGGTCAGTGGATTGCTGCATTTGTGCGTCGGTTAGTACGCGGGCTAATGAGCAAAGCCAATATTGACTCCACCTTGACCTCCTTTGTCGGGAACCTGGCTTACTATGGCGTTGTCGCTTTCGCTGTGATTGCGGCCTTGAATCGACTGGGGGTACAAACTGCTTCCTTGATTGCGATTTTGGGGGCCGCTGGTTTGGCCGTTGGGCTCGCCCTGCAGGGCTCTTTAGCTAATTTTGCAGCAGGAGTGTTGATCATTATTTTTCGTCCCTTTAATGTCGGAGACCTGATCGAAGCGGCTGACGTATTGGGCGAGGTACTTGAGATGCAGCTCTTCACCACGACCCTCGCCACCTTAGACAACAAGCAAGTGATTGTGCCAAACTCGAGTCTGACGGGCGGCAACATTATTAACTACACAGTACGCGGTAAGCTGCGAGTCGATACGGTGATTGGGGTCGCTTACGAGGCCGATATTGACCAGGTGAGACAGGTGATTTCTGAGGTGCTAGAGAGTGATCCGCTCGTCTTAAAGGACCCTAGCCCGACGATCGCGGTGATGGAGCTGGGTGACAGTAGCGTTAATTTTGCCGTGCGTCCCTGGGCCAAGCCAGAAGATTACTGGTCGGTCTATTTTAATGTTCACGAAAATGTCAAGAAAAGGTTGGATGCCGCCGGCATTTCGATCCCTTTCCCACAGAGAGATGTGCACCTGATTCAGAACAACTGATTCGTTCTAGCGTTAGACAAAAAGGATTTTTGAGGGTAAATCGAGGGAGATCGTGCAAACTTCTGCGACCGCAATTATTAGAGGATTTAAGATTCCTCAGCAGTATCAAGTTAATCTGCTTAAACTGTTAGGAGATCACTCCTAAGAGAATCTCGAATCAGTCTCTGAGACTAGGTCTGGTCTGCGAGCAAAATCATCTCCAAAACCAGATGATTTTGCTGGGTTAGTGAGTCGATTTTGTAAACTCTTGTCGAATCAGCTCAAAAATGGCTCTCATCCCCATGGCTTCCCCCCCCTCGGGACGGCCCGGCAGGTTACGTATATTCCAAGCCATGACGTCGATGTGAATCCAGGCGGTTTCTGCTTTCACAAATTCTTGCAGAAATAGGGCAGCGGTAATCGCGCCGCCATAAGAACCGCTGGAGATGTTGGAAATATCGGCCACTTTGCTGCTGAGCAGATCTCGATAGGGTCGGTGGAGGGGCAAATTCCACAGGGGATCGGCGGCGGCCGCCATAGCCGTTTCTAAAGCTTGAACGATTTTTGGCTGATTACCAAAAAAGGCCGGTAGTTCGGTGCCTAAGGCAACACGGGCGGCACCCGTGAGGGTGGCAAAATCCACCAAGAGTTCGGGCTGCTCACCACTGGCTTCCCACAGGGCATCCGCCAAAACCAAGCGGCCCTCAGCATCGGTATTGCCAACTTCCACAGTGATGCCCTTGCGAGTCGGCAGCACATCCAACGGGCGCATAGCGTTACCAGCGACGCTATTCTCAACGGCCGGAATCAAGACTCGCAAGTAAACCGGAAGATTGAGCTTCATGACCATGGTGGCCACGCCTAACACCTGAGCCGCACCTCCCATGTCTTTTTTCATCATCAGCATGCCTTTAGCGGGTTTGAGATCTAACCCGCCCGAGTCAAAGCACACGCCTTTGCCCACCAGCGTGACTTTGGGGGCGTCGACATCGCCCCAGCGCAGATCAATCAAACAGGGGGGAGCGGTGCTGGCCTTGCCCACCGCATAGATCAGGGGATAGTTCTGGGCTTCTAAATCGGGTCCCTGAGTGATGGTCACGTCAGCGTCATAGGTGACTGCCAAAACGCGAGCGGTCTCCGCCAAGTCGTCTGGGCCCATATCGTTGGCGGGGGTATTGACCAAGTCTCGGGCTAAAAACGTTGCTTCCACCGCCGCCTCAATGTAGGCGAGGTCAGCTTCTGCGGGCACCACCAACTCAGCGATCGCCCCGGGTTGAGGTTGCTTATAGCGATTAAAGCGATACTGGCCGAGTCGCCATCCTAAAGTGAGATCGGTAGCCTCAGCGGACGTTAGCTCACTGGCCAGGACGTACTGACCGGCGGGCAGATTTTGAGCTGCCGTGCCCAACAGCCAGAGGTCAAGTGTTTTGCCGCGTCCGACGAGAACCTTTGCCAAGCGTTGATCAGGGCCGGGGAGCAGGCAAAACGTACCGGGCTCTGCCTTGAAACCCATGGCTTCGACCCAGCCTTTTTCTGCTGGAAAATCTTGCTGTAATTGCTCGGCAGTAACCAGCAGAATCGGGGTTGGCTTAGAAGATGACATGCGTTCGTAGGCTCAAAATGCAATTTGCCACCGCCTTGCCGTCATTGAGTTAACCGCGTTAGCCAGGTCAGCGCGATCGCCCCACCTAAGTCTTGAAGTTGAATCAATGCTGGCACAACAGGATGACCTGGTTAGTGTATCGCTCTTTGTCTGAGTTATCCTGCTCATTCCCGCTGGGAAGAAGAACGCTAGGTAGCGAGAGCGACAGGGGGGCTGAGCCTCCCGGCCAGCGATTTGGAGACATCCGCGATCGCCATTCGTAAAGATTGTGGAAAACCGGAGATGGTTCTAACACCGATGCTCTGAAACAAGGCGACAGATCTGGCTCCCCGGCCCCTCGGCTCCTCGGCGTCGCCAAGATGGCATCGGGAGTTCGATCACTGAGAACTGGTATAAACTGCCGCTGGTTTTAGGCATGGAAATTATTCTGACGCATAATAAAAGCCCCCACCAAAATATGGCGGGGGCTAGAAATCAGGGTGCATCTACCATTCCTTTCTTCTGAGATAGCGCCCTGCGTCCGGATAAAATCATCCCAATATTTGCCGACTGGTGCACTAGCGCGGCCCGCCGCCCTCAGGGCCAGGAAACTCGCCCGTTTCAATATATTGAATTTGCTCTCTCAACGATTGAGCCGTGAACGGATCACCTTCTGCTTCATAGAGTTCTGCCGCCTTGGCAAAGTCAGCGACGATCGCATCACGAATCTCAGGCTCTAGATCAGTCGGGTCTTCCAAAAACTCGCCCTGGGCTTCCAATGCTGTCTGAGCTTGACCAAAGTAAGCATCCGCCCGCCCTAAGAAGGCTTCAGGGTTGCTGTCGTCCAGCGCGATCGCATCAGAATAGGCCGCGATCGCCCCTTCAAAATCCTGGTTTTGAATACTGACCTGAGCTTGGCTAAACGCCACCTCATAGTCGGTCGCGGCGCGCACCTCAATCGCAAAATCGCCGCCTTGACCATCAAAAGACTTGGCCACAATGGAGTAGCTACCTGCCGCCTCGGCATTGTAGACAATGCGCGAATTCAGAGTGCTGCCAAAATCATCGTTAAAAGCAACCTCTTCGCCATCCGGCCCGATGAGCGTCAGCACCGTATCAAAATCGTCGCTAGTCATGACGATCGCCACCACATCCCCAACTTCCATGTCTAAGGGGTATTCCTCTAGGGCTGGAACGATCGTGCCCTGCTCTTCAAATATTGTTTGGGCCTGCGCCACACCGGCGGTACCGACCAAACCTCCCCCCAAAATTGTGAGAACCGCAGCCAAAGGCCCGACAGTCCTAGAAAATAAATGCTTCATTTTGAATGTCCTTGTCTAACCACAATTAGGGTATCGAGTAATCTGCCCTTCAGATCCGTCTATTATGCCGCTTGTTCAATCCGAACAAAGGCTGGTAGCACACCCAACATCAGGGCGCCGGCCTCACCAGCCGATCCGCCTGGGATAGAGGATCTAGATGCCGTTTTGATCACGACAGTTCCCGTTTCACCCTGTTGAGTCTTACAGAAGGCTACCCAGACCGTGGCCCCAGGTTCACACCCCAGCCAGCACAGGGACAAAACATCCCATGGCCGCGCTAGTTTCCTGACCCCTCCCTCGTTCGCCTGCGATCGGGGCGCTATGTTTGAGCCATGGTCCCTGACACAAGCGTACCTGTCGCTCCCGAGCATGAAAATAGTTGTCCGTTGCGGATGTAAGATGGTGGGCCAGAGAGCTGACTGGTGGGACTTTTGAGCAGACGGTTAGGGAATTAACCCATCCTACACTGGGGTTATTTTTACGGCGATTCCCTAATTGCTCAGGCATTAACTCGGTGGGTAAAGTCGCATCCTCGCAGCGTTCCTCTAGAGCCAAACACCTTGTGAACCGATCAGCTGGCTGCCATATTCGACAATCAACATCTCCACAACCCTACCCTTGAAGGAGGATGTCGTTGGCTATCCAGCGAGTGTAAGCTCTAAAGACAACGAACTGGAGACCATGACAGCCAATAAGTCTAGGGCTTACGTGTATTTTGTTACATATATTTGCGTTAATCCTGGCACAATTGGCTGAACCATTCGGGTATTTGCTCACAATATTTTGAAGAAGGAGGCTGTGATGGCTGAAATTCCTAAAGGCGGTCAAATGCTATGGAAGCTGGTTGGCGAGGATCGGGTGCTGCACCTGCGCCACAATCCTTCAGAGCCTTGGCGCTACTTCGAAGAATTTCCAGACTACGTTCAGCCCGATCCGAAAGGGTTTTCCCAAGGCATTGCGACCTTTATGGCTTTACTAAAGCAAGAGTGGACCACCTTCAAGTCGTAAGCTTGGCTGGTTTTGACGGGGATGTCGCTCGATCAAGAGACAACTTAGACAATTTCTGAGAAAGCATATATCGGCCCTGTCAGGGCGGGTTTAGCTAACGACTCTAAATTCACTGCTATCAGGTCTCTGTAAAACCCGCGCCTCCGGGTGTTGTCTTTGCTAGAGTTCTCCTTAATTGTCCAAGAGCGGCTCCAGATCGCCCCCCGTCAGTTTGAAAGATGTAGCTGAATACCACAGCAGCCTGGCGAAGTTGGCTGTCTGGGTATTCATAGCCTGATGTTTCATGGTGTGAGGATATTAATGATGAAAACGCCCGCCAACCTTTCTAAACTCAGTCTAGAAGCGATAGTGAGTCAATTTTTTCGAGACTCTACCGGAAGCTGGCGATCGCAACGGCGCTATTACACACTCAAAAGCGGCGAAACCCAAGAAGTGGTGAGCCTTTTGACTGTTCAAGCGCTGAATCAGGGCTGCGATGAATTGCGTGAGCTGGCGCAGAAGCATGAATTAGCTGACGAAGCAGCGCTCACCTGTGGCGTGTTTACCACTTGGGAAAGTAACTATGTCGGCCCGAGTCCTCGCCAAACCAAGGGTTCCACCGTTTTTGGGGTGAAGGGTAGTCAGCTCTATCGCGATCGCGGCTTTTCTACGCCCAAACCCATCATTGCTCAATTCTCCATGCGCGATGCGGGCACGATGTGCCTGCGCACCGAGTACAGCGGTAATGTCTTTGAGGAAGAGGTGAAGCTCATTGGCCATCAATATCGCACCCGCCAGACCATCATTTCTCGGGCAGGCGAAGAAGTGATGATCGGGCAATATCTAGAGACCCGAATGTAAAGCTCGTGGGTTAACTGAGACTGGCTCGCGTGGTCCTTAGGGTTAAAGGATGTCGGGCCTCTAACTGTTCTGCCGGGTGACTGAGTAATCGGGTTTTCATCGCATCAGTTAAGCCTTGAGCCTGAGTGAAATCGGCTCCGGCAATGCTTTCAAAGCCCTCAAATGCAGCATCAGTCAGATCGGTAGCTCGTAGATCAACGCCCATCAAGTTGCTGCCATTCAGGCGAGCATTGCATAAGCAGGCACCGGTCAAATTGGCTCTCCGCAGATCCGCCTGCGCTAACCGCGCCCCCTTGAGATTGGCCTGCGTCAGATCAGCACCCCCCAGGTAGGCTCCGAGTAAATTGGCTCCCTGCAAATCGGCATGGCGTAAATTTGCCGTGTTGAGGGCCGCCCCGTTCAGATTGGCACCGGGGCCAATGGCTCCAGAGGACTTGTAGGCAAACCCCTCAGGAAATTTCGTCTGGCTGTCATAACAGGCTCCCTTTAATTGGGCGTCGGTTAAGTCAGCGGTGCTCAAATCAGCGCCCGTGAGGTCGGCTCGATACAGGCAGGCTCCCCTGAGATTGCTGCCAATTAAGGATGCCTGGCTAAGGTTAGCGGCTCGTAAGTCAGCACCACTCAAATCGGCCCCCTCTAGCTGGGCGGCTTGGAAGTTGGCACGGGCCAGCGTCGCTTTGGCGAAGATTGCTTGGGGTAGCGCCAACCCTTGAAAGTCGAACTGGTAAAAATCGCACTCACTGAGACTTTTGCCCGCTTTAACAGCGGCTAAAACGGTTTCAGAAGTTGCCCGTGCGTCTGTATCGGCCATGCTTGAGGGCTCAAAAGCTGAGAATATCGTCGTTGCACAGGCATTGTACCGTTCTCGTTGCCGGGTGTAATACCCAGTTCTCAGGGATCGGACTCCCGATGCCATCTGAAAAACGCCAGGGAGCCAGATTTGTAATCTTGTTTCAGAGCATCGGTGATGAGGCGATCGCGAGTCATGAAAATACCGCTTCAAGGGTGCTTTAGACTTCGCCAACGGCACCCTACAGGGGCTACATGCTTGGTAGGAAATCTCCTAGCTTTTCTTGTGGCTCACGTCGGCAGCGGCGTTAAAGACATACTCATCCCAGACGTTCTTGCCATCTAAACCAGCTTTTTGAAACTCATAGGGCCGCTGGGGCATGGATTGAAAGTAGGCTGGGTCAAACCACAGACCGGTGAGCGTTGATTGATAAGGCGCTCCTACTCGTTGAATCTGCATGGCCCCGCTGGCCTCATCAACGGTAATGAGGTGGCCCGTCAAGCCGTAGATAGCTTTGCCAGGAAAGACGTTGCGGCGCACCGCCGTTTCTGAGGGCGGTTTCATGATGCCGCGATAAAACTGATCGCGCTGGGCGGGGGGAATGCCTGCCCTGGCATCTTGAATTGCTTGCCGAGTGGAATCTAGACGATACTGGTTAGCTAGTTTGATCGGGTCAGTCTCGGCCTCATGGTGATTACGTTTTTGGTTTTCTAAGACAATCTGCCAGGGCACAAATGTCGTTTCAACGGTGTTTAAATGATGTTGCAATTGAGCGATCGCGGTTGCCCCATTACCGGCCGGTTCAGCGGCAAACAACTGCAGCATAATGACGAACATGCGATCGCCTTTGGTCAGATCTTGACTGGCTTTGATGCGGCTAACCAGTGTGTGAATCGTGGCATAACTCGCTGCCGGAATCCCCGCGCTCAATTGCAGCCAGTCAACGGCATGCTGGGGCGAGAGATAGGTTGCTTCCAAAAAATGCGCTGTGATCAACCATTGGTCATGTCTGGGGTCGGGGCGATGGCTCATAGGGATAGCGCTCCCATCTGCAATTGGCGGCCAGATCTCATGCCACTAACTTAGGGTAAAGCAATGGATATCCGGCAGCTTTCAACTTTTGGTTGCTCACTCGCAAATTTTTAGTCGCTTGGCTGGGTTGAGAGGTATCCCAGGTGACGGGCGGTAATTGATTGTGGGTACAGACGAGGTCTACCTGTTCGCGCACGGTCATGACGCTATCGTCCACCAGGTTATAGATGCCTTCAAGGCGATGGGCACGGGCAAATTCTATGGCCCCGACAATATCGGCTAAATGAATCCAGTTGATCACACGATCGCCTTGGCCAGGTAGAGTTTTCCCCGCTAAGCTGGCATATCGTTTGAACAATTCGCGACCGGGGCCATAGATGCCCCCCAGACGAAAAATACACACCTGCTGCGCGGCTGACGCGGCACTGAGTAAGGTCTGTTCCGCTTCATGCAGTACCTTAATCTGGTCAGTGGTCGGAAAAATGGGCGCGGTCTCATCGACCCAATGGCCCTGGCGATCGCCATACACCGAGCAACTGCTCAGATAGATCACCTGCAAATCTGGCGTGGCTTGCTCTAGGGCGGCTGCCAGGTTTTGCGCCAAGGGCAAATAAGTGGCGGCATAAATCTTGGGGTCTCCGGCCTGGGCACGGGGGGGAGCCACACTGGCCACGACCGTATTTTGCCCTTGGCAAAGAGCAATCACCCCAGGGCCATCGTCGCCCCGCAGCACGATGGCGTTGGCGAGCACTGACTGTAGCACCGCCACCCGCTCCGACTGAGTGGTGGTGCCGGTGACCTGATGCCCTTGCTGTTGCCAATATTCGGCTAACACCGTTCCCACATAACCACAGCCAATGACTGCCAGAGGGTTACCCATACTTTTGAACCTCTCAATTAGGAGCCGTTAGGGCTGCCCTTCAACACCATATCCCTGACAGCAAGCACTTCTATCAGGGGTTAGCGGTGCCCAACTCCAGCGATCGCAGACGCGATTTGAGCGCCGCTCCTTAAAGTGTGATTACAGGAGACTTTCGAGGGTGGCGCCCACCACCCGCAGGTTATCGTCTTGCCGCAGTTCTGCCATCGCCGCTTGGGCGGCTGGGGCATCAAAGCCCGGTAGCACTCGGGCCGCTTGCGCTCGCAGCATCGGAGTGTCAGAAACGGCAGCCTCTAAAATGATGGCTAAGGCCTCCATAGCCTGGGGAGTGTTCTGCAGCCGACCCAAGTTAGCAATCGCGTTGTGCTGCACGACAATATCTTCACCCTGCCAACCCCAGCGACAGAGCTGCAATCTAATTTCTGGCTGCACTTCTTCTAACGCGGCAAAAATGCTTTGTCGCACCAGCCAATGGGAATTGCGCTCGAATAGTTGAGTTAAGTAAGGCACGGCGCGATCGCCATACTTTTCTAGCGAATTAGCAGCCTCCGCCACGACATTGGGGTCTTGGTCATGCTCAATCAAATTCAATAAGGCTTCAAACCCGGCCTCGGTTTGCTTATAACCCAGACCCATGGCAACAAACGAACGCACCACAAACTCCTTGTCATGGAGGTGTTGGGTCAGTAGCGGCACCACGTCCTGAGGCTCATGTTTTCTGAGTGCTACCAGCGCCTTCAGGCGATCCTGAGGATCGGCGCTTTCCAGAAAAGATTCAATTTGATGTAGTTCCATGCAGCGGTTACAAGAATCCAATTACCCTTAGTATAGTTTACATTTCTTCATAAAATATTAAATGATATCCCCTGTCCTGGGCTCAAGCGGGTATTCAGGCTCGTGGAGTTAGATTTTTCCGACGTCCTGAGCAGGTTATGGGCTGAACTGGTGCGTCGAGCAGCGAATCCAGCAGTGTCGTCCCCATCAGTTTGGCCAATAACGGACGAACCGACAAAACCATGCTGAGAATTGCTGCAAAGGTGACGTCAATGGTATGAGCTGAAACATCGCCCCCTAAAATGCTGAAACAGGGGAGCCCCCGGTTCTCCCGAAGCAATTTACCGTTGCCCTGAGTTAATGAGTTAAGGAGAAGCCATTGTGCTGGTCACCCCAAAAACGATGATGGACTTTTTTCGCAAAAGCGAAGGCGTTTGGTTTACCCAGCGTACGGTTCACCATTTTGATACCGTTGCCGATGAGTCGGGAGAGTCGAAGTTGTATGTGGGCGTTCTCCCGTCCGTCGACGATCGCGTGCAAACGATTTGTCACGCACAGGGGATTGATCCGCAGCAGGCAACAGGCGGGGCGAGCTTTATGTGGCAGCCCCATGAAGAAGAGGGCAGTCCCAATCCTGATCAGGCGGCTGTCCTCGTGGATGTGCCTGATGATGAGACCGGTCGCTCAGGCAAACTGTTGCGCAATCAGGGCTACATCGAAAAAATCCCCGTCATCTGCCGGTATTGGTTTGGTCAAGATGGGGTGTTGACGATTGATACGGAATATGACCAAAACCAGGGACAAGAGCGCTGCTGGTTTCTTACGGATGATTTTCGGGTGCGCGTGAGCACCGTGCGCATGCTGAATGGGGTGTATTTGATGACCTACTGCTCAGAGCGACGTCTGATGTCTGAGCCGGATCTGGAGCGAATGATTCAGCATAATTTAGCCAGGGCCTCTTAGCTGCCGACGGGCTCAGCACTGACATTAAGGAAAATTACGCTCTGGGGGATCAGCGCGGAAATGCCCTCAGATATCCTCTAACCTCAGGATTTAGAGTGAAAAAACCGTTAGAAACTATGTATACTCCCTTTCTAGAGCATCTGGAAGCTGTTCTACATCAGCATTTCAGCTTGCAGCAGCGCCCGATTCCGGCAGGTTTGGCACATCGGGTTAGCGATCGCGGGCGGAGCCCAGCCACGATTCAAAGCTGGTGTTATCAATGCCCTGAGCTGAGAAAAATTCGCTATACCTACATTGATGCAGGAGAGGCCTCGCAGATTCTGAATAGTGTGATTTATCCCAGCCATCACTATGATCTGCCCCTCTTAGGCGTTGACTTTCTCTCCTTTGGCAAGGTCAAGAACTTGATCGTGATGGATTTTCAGCCGCTGTTTCAAGATGCTGCCTATTTAGACAAATACATTACGCCCCTCAAGGCTCTGCACGATCAGTATCCAGATTTGAGCCAGAATCTGGAGATGAAATCCTATGATGCCAATCAATATTTTTCCAAGTACCTGCTGTTCGCGAAGACCGATGCCGAAACCGTGAAAACTCGGGTATTTGAAGCGTTTAAAGATTATCTGCAGCTGTATTTTGAAATGCTAGAGGCCGCTCAGCCGTTGACCGATCCGGCTGAGATTGAGCAGGTGAACCAAGCTCAAAAAGACTACGACCAGTACAGCGCTGAGCGCGACCCGGCTTCGGGGCTCTTTAGCAGCTACTTCGGTCACGACTGGTCAGAACGCTTTCTGCATGAGTTCTTATTTGAAGATGCCGTGCCCTTAGTCGCAGCAGCGAGGTGATGTGAGACTGTCATGACCCTCTATCAACCTTTTTTAGACCACGCCCTGCAGCAACTACAGCAGTCCCTCGATCTGCAGCCTTATCCCATTCCTGAAGGGTTTGAAGTCAAAGAGGCGGTGACGGGCAAAGGTAAGCGCCAGGCCACCGTCTTAACGACCAGTTATGCCCATCAATCTCCCAACCTGCGGCAAATTCGGGCAGCCCATGTGCAGGGAGGAGAGGCGTTGCAGGTGCTCAATTTTGTCATTTTTCCGCGCCTCAACTATGACTTGCCCTTTTTTGGGGCTGATTTAGTGACCTTGCCGGGGGGACATCTGATTGCGCTGGATATGCAGCCGCTGTTTCGTGATGATGCCTCGTATCAGGCCAAATATACGCAGCCGATCTTGCCGATTTTTGAATCTTTTCAGCCCCATTTGCCCTGGGGCGGTGATTTTCCGGCCGAAGCCCAGCCCTTCTTTTCTCCGGCCTTTCTGTGGACTCGCCCCACTCAGACTGAGGTGGTTGAGACCCATGTGTTTGATGCCTTTAAAGCTTATCTGCAAGCCTATTTGGACTTTGTTGAGCAAGCGGAACCCGTGACCAGTCCGACTAAACTAAAGGCGATTGAACAAGCCCAGCTGAGCTATCTCCGCTACCGGGCCGAAAAGGATCCGGCGCGGGGCATGTTCACGCGATTCTATGGCCCCGAGTGGACCGAAGAGTATATCCATGGGTTTCTGTTTGATTTAGAACGTCATCTCCCGGTCTAATGCCAGTTCTCCTAAAAGGCGCCACAGATGTTTGAGGTAAAGGGTCACCGAGTGGCGGGTAGAGAGGAAGTCACGGGAGTCGTGATTGGCAGAATCGGCCTAAGAAGTTTTCTAGCCAAGACGATACTCGTAGGGGCAGGTTTTGTTGATTTCGGGTAGCGATGTTCATGAAGGTGACTCGTCAAACCCGCCCTGACAGTGCCGGTATGTGCTTTCTCGGAAATCTCCTAACCTAAGTCGCCACCGAGCGGTTCTCAGAAAACTTCGTATCGCGCCAGCGCTCTCGGGATGCCCGGCGTGGGTCAATCAAACGCCGCACTTCTTCATCTTTCGTTGCATTTCCAAGCTGACAGACATTTTCAGGGGATCGCTGGAATCCTCTCAGTCGGAGGATCTTGAGGCAAGATGAATTAGTTGACAATTCGTAATAGCAAATCGATTCAACGGCATAGTATAAACAGGAAAGTTCAAGAGTTGGTGGCCAGATGCATTTCTGGTTGGGGGGTCTTATCCCAGCTCCAACTTCTTCCTTTAAGAAAGGTAAACGTTTCTAAGTTTCCTATTCTCAGGAATGTTAGAAGAAGTCTCATTGGTGCCTTGTCAGCCTTAGTGCTGCCGCCCATTGATGGAGGCTTTCCTCGTAATCCGAGGGCATTCCCAAGTATGGGCTATTAGTCACACCTTAAAATCCTTCTACAAACTCTAAGGAGATTGAGTTAATGTTTGACGCTTTTGCAAAAGTAGTCTCCCAGGCTGATGCTCGAGGTGCCTACCTCAGCACTGACCAGATTGATGCGTTGAGTGCCATGGTTGCTGATGGCAACAAGCGGATGGATGCTGTGAATCGCATTACCAGTAACTCCTCTGCGATTGTGGCTAGCGCTGCTCGTGAGTTGTTTGCTGAGCAACCTCAATTGATTGCCCCAGGGGGTAACGCTTACACTAGCCGCCGCATGGCTGCTTGTTTGCGCGATATGGACATCATCTTGCGCTACATCACCTACTCGGTCTTTGCCGGTGATGCGAGTGTTTTAAATGACCGCTGCTTGAATGGCCTACGGGAAACTTATGTCGCTCTAGGGACTCCCGGTACTTCCGTGGCTATCGGCGTTGAGAAGATGAAGGCTGCCGCGATCGCGATCGCCAATGATTCTGCAGGCATCACCTCCGGTGATTGCTCCAGCTTGATGGCTGAAATCGGTTCCTACTTCGATACTGCTGCTGCTGCCGTAGCTTAGTCTTTTTGCTATCCCGTCCATCCTCCTCGGAGTGGTGAAGAGAAATCTGCCGCCCTCTGAGCAAACTTCTATCTGGAGATTTTTGACCATGAAAACCCCCTTGACCGAAGCTGTAGCTGCTGCTGATTCGCAAGGCCGCTACCTGAGCTCGACTGAGATTCAATCCGCCTTTGGCCGTTTTCGCCAAGCGAGTGCTAGCCTGTCTGCGGCTAAGGCTCTGACCGAAAAAGCGTCTAGCCTCACCTCGGGTGCTGCCCAAGCGGTGTACAACAAGTTTCCTTACACGACCCAAATGCAAGGGCCGAACTACGCTGCAACCAACGTCGGTAAGGAAAAGTGTGTGCGTGACATCGGTTACTACCTACGCATGGTGACCTACTGCTGCATCGTCGGTGGTACTGGCCCCATGGATGAGTACTTGATTGCCGGTATTGCTGAAATCAACTCGACCTTTGAGTTGTCCCCCAGCTGGTACATCGAAGCACTGAAGTACATCAAGTCTAACCACGGTTTGAGTGGTGACCCTGCAGTTGAGGCCAACTCTTACCTCGACTACGCCATCAACGCGCTCAGCTAAACCGCGCTATCAATCTCTAGAGATTGATTAAATAGCATCTGTCCCTGAGAGATATACAGCCACTGACTGAGGTTAGGCGTTGTTTATGTCTCAGGGATTTGTTTTGTCTCTAGGGTTTCCTCAGCCTGGAATATCTGCCAAGCTGATACGGTGCTTTACTGAAGGGAGATGGCTGGGAGGGCTTCTCTATGAGTGATCTGCCAGAGATCCGGGATGATGGCCAATTAACTATTGAAACCGCGATCGCGAACCTCCAAGGCGAAGACTTGGGGTTGCGCGTCTATGCGGCGTGGTGGTTGGGCCGGTTTCGAGTGAAAACCGACTCGGCGATTCAAGTCTTGATTGAAGCCTTGTTAGATGAAGAGGATCGAACCGAGGCGGGGGGCTATCCGCTCCGTCGCAATGCGGCCAGAGCCTTAGGGAAATTGGATGATCAGCAAGCCGTCGCACCGCTGATTCAGGTCTTGTCTTGCACCGATTTCTATGTGCGAGAAGCTGCTGCGAAGGCCTTAGAAAATCTGGGCGATATTGCCGCCATTCCTAAATTATTAGGATTGTTAAGAGGTGAGATTGCTGGCACCTTACCAGCTCCAGAACCCCCGCAGCTAGAGCAACCCTTTGACGCCCTGATTGAGGCCTTGGGTACCTTGGCTGCCGTTGAGGCGATTCCCGACATTCAACCGTTTCTCGATCATCCAGTGCCTCGCGTGCAGTACGCTACGGCCCGCGCGTTGTACCAACTGACACCAGAACCTGAAATCGCTCGACAATATGGCGAGCAGTTGATCGAAGCCCTCTCTCATGAAGATTTACAGCTCCGTCGCACGGTTTTGGCAGATCTAGGAGCGATCGGCTATTTGCCTGCCGCTGAAGCCATCGCTGAAACCCTGGCTGAAAACAGCCTTAAACTGATTGCTTTGAAAGGATTGTTGGAGCGGGAGCTGGCCGAGGCGACGATGCCTGATTTGTCAGCCGGTGCGAAACGGGTGATGGCGCTCATGGATGATTTACTTTAGAAACTCGTCTATGGGAACCATCGCGAAGGGAACGGCAGTTGTTAATTTTTTTGTGTCAAACGCCTGATGGGTGAAGCAATGCAACGAATCGCGCGAGAATGTTAACAGTCAAATCTTCTGTTGAAATGGTTTCTTGCTTGCCCTAGAACCTAGCATCCTATAAGTTAATGTCTGACTTGCTTTCTCATTTAATTGACGCGATCGAAAAGGCTGATTCTGCGGCTTCGCTCTCCGATGCGGTTCAAGACTTAGCAGACGCCGGTCTGGTTGAGTCCATCCCGCACTTGATTGAAGCCTTGAGTTATAACAACCCTGGCGCGGCGGTGGCCGCTGTCGATGGGTTGGTGACCCTGGGCACCCCTGCCGTCCCGCCCCTGTTAGAACAGCTTGACCTCAACAATTACACGGCGCGCGCTTGGGCGATTCGCGCCTTGGCGAGTATTGGTGACCCGCGGGGCTTACTCACCCTACTGGGAGCTGCCACCGCCGATATCTCGATGAGCGTCCGCCGGGCCGCAGCTCGGGGGTTGGGCAGCATGCAGTGGCCACAGTTCCCCCTCCAACTGTTGGAAATTGCCCAAACTGAAGCCTTGGAAGCGTTGCTATTTGTGGCGCAGCAAGATGAAGAGTGGATCGTGCGATATGCCGCTGTGGTGGGGTTGGAATCTCTGGCGTTAGCCACCCAGCCTGGCAGCGGCTCTCGGCGATCGCAAATCCAAAAGCAACTGGAGCGCATGGCCCATGAGGAAGAAAGTGCGTCCGTCAAGGCGCGCGCCTGCAAGGCCCAGCAATACCTGAGGGAAGCGATTCCGCGGGCTGAAGCGTCCCTACGGATGGCGCAATCATCGCTTACCTCAACCGATTGGGAACAGATCCTGGCTCGGTTGTATAACCGCAAGCTGAAAGAAAGAACCGTCTTATCTGAAGGAGACCCCCAGCATTATCGAGAGCTATTGAGTGTTGGCCCCCTTAAAGAGACTTAAGCAAGACTCTGGTGCCGCCTCTAGGTCTTGAGCGTGCTCTTGCCTCAATGCCGACATAACTTATTTGCTGTAAGCGTGATATCCACTATGACTGAAGCGACTCAATCTAACCCTATTGATCAGGCCACTCCAGAGGAATTGGCCACGGCGATCGCGGAGCTGCAAGAGTATCGCGATCGCTTAGTCGACGAAACCATCTCAGCGGCTAAAAAGGCCAAAGTGATGAAGGGTCAGGCTCAAACAAATTTAGAACCCACCTTGGCTAAAATTGACGCCATGCTTGAGGAGCTGCGCCAACGGCAAGCCACCTTGACCACTAATCATTAAGTTGAAATTCTAGACAGTTTTCCGCCGATCAATAGCCTCTGGTCATTCAGAGTGTATGTAAACGCCAGCGGCACTTAAACAGTGAAAGGCTGGGGGGTGATTCCCTCCTGATTGCATAGCGCTTTTCATGCGCCTAAATGACCCACACATTCACCCCGTTTTGGCATAGAAAGAAGAGGATTTCCCCATGAGTCAAATGGCCGACTCAACACCCCCTGTGATGGATGACCCCTTGCAAGCGATTCAAACCCACAACGATGCTTTGATCGAGCGGGTCAGTGAGCAAATATCTTTTGACTCCTTTGATGTTGATGATCATCAAACCTTAAAGCAGTTAGTTGAGGGGCTGGGAGATCCGCGCGGACTCATGCGATTACGATTTGCCGAAACCCTTGGGGATATTGGCGAGCCCGCCACCCCGTTTTTAGTCGAGGCCTTACAAACCCATAAAGATGTGGTGGTGCGACGGGCAGCCGCCAAAACCCTCACTATCATTGCCGATCCGGTAGCGGTGCCCCCGCTGCTAGAGGCATTCTTAAACGATGAGGATACGGTGGTGAAAGGGTCGTCTGCCGGTGCACTGGCCAGAACCGGCGAAGCTGCCGCGCCCTGTTTATTAGATATTTTGGCGTCACCGGATCATGCTCAAGATATTAAGGGCCATGCAGCTTGGGCCTTAGCGTTTATGGGCTCTGAAGCCGAAGTGTATTTGTACAAAGCCTTAAATTCTGACTCTCTCGACGTGCGATGTGCGGTGATTGGGGCCTTGGGCCATGTGGCGCAAGAAAAGTCCGACGAAAAGTCCTGTAGTTTGCTAGTCTCGGCCCTAACGGATCCGGAGCCGTTGATTCGCACGGAGGCAGCGGCGGCCCTCGGACAAGTCAACTATCCTGCTTCAGTGCCCCATCTGATCTTGGCCCTGCAGGATACTGAGCTAGACGTTCGCAAGGCGGCGATCAATTCCTTGGGCAAAATCGGCGACTTTCAGGCGATGGATGCCTTGAAGGCCGCACTGGACGATGACTTGAACGTCATCCGCACGCTGGCAAAACTCGCCATCAACCAAATTGAACGTCAAGCTGCTGAGGACGACTGGTAGATTTGGCCCGTCAGGCACTCTGTGGGGGGGGGGGTGAGCAAAATGAGATTTTGTTGCTGCAGCGATCGCACATCGACCCAGACCACAATCTCAAAAGAAAGCTACAATGCTCGCCCTATGAATCTGTTTCGTGAATGGATTGACAGAATTGGCGAACCGCTTTGATCACGGTTATATCAGTTTGGCTTTCTCGCAGAGTGATCCAGGTTTGCAGTTGCGCTGCTGAAACTGACGGAAACGCCAGACTGTATTCCGCCTCTACAAAGGTCTGCTCTTGCAGATGCCAGATTTTGAGTTGGTTTTTGCGATAGACCCACAGCTCAGGAATCCCGATCGCTCGATAAATGCTTAGCTTTTTGTCTGAGGCACTGGCGATATCGACTTCGATCGCTAAATCGGGTAGACAGTCAGCCGGAATCTCCGGGTTCAAGCCCTGAACTCGATGCGCATTCTGAATGTAGAAACAGCTATCTGGTTCGATGCCTTGGTTGAGGTCAGGCCGATTCAAGGTGGTGGAGCCAATGTCGACCAGACCTAGCTCCAAAGCTTCAGCCAGCGCGAAGATGATTTTACTGAGTAAGCGGTTGAGAATTTCATGAAATTGACTGGGCATCCGAATCTCCAGCGTCCCAGCGTCATAGGCCACCCGACTCGTGCGATCGCTGCCGAGCTCGGCCAAAAGTAGCTGATAGTGCTGCCAGGTCAAGCCTGCAACTGACATCGCACTGTTTGGCGACAGCGCGATTTGACTTAGGGGCGTGGCAAGCGTGACGGTCATTCCAGTTCAGGCCGGTGGAACATGATCAGTATCATACGCGATGCCCCAGGCAGCAGAGACTGTTCGAGTGCGGCGATCGCCAGTGCGATTTTGATCGCCGCGTCGAGGTTGAGTCTGATCACGCCGCCATTGCCAGTGATGCCAACCATTCTCCTAGCGATAGGTCTACGCCAGTAATCCTGAGAGTTATAGCAGCAGTCGCCAGTCCGGTTAGAACCAGACTGCGGAACCACTTTGCTGATGAGCTGAGGTTAAGAGCGCTCCTAGGCATCCTAAGCAAATTGGCCGGCGCTATAGTTACCGAACCCTTGTAGAACAGGCATTGCCGCGCCCGCTCCGGACAGTGAGCTAAGGGGCTGAAACCATTATGGTATAGACATTGAGTCGCTAACTGATGACAGTTCCTAGATTTTGACTTGCAGGGTAGTCGGTTGTTGATAAAAGGGACGATCTTGATCGATTCGGCGGATGGGCATGCACCTGATCAAGATGGGGTGAGCAAAATGAGATTTTGTTGCTGCAGCGAGCGCACATCCTCCA
This sequence comes from Leptolyngbyaceae cyanobacterium, assembly GCA_050042805.1. GTDB lineage: Bacteria > Cyanobacteriota > Cyanobacteriia > Phormidesmidales > Phormidesmidaceae > Halomicronema. Next base: position 29,231 of record JBHJJI010000110.1, on the reverse strand, counting down.
ACGTACTTTCCACCGTCTCCAATAACTCGCCGACGGTCTGGCTACCGGCTGCTTGACCACAAGCCACTAAGAACTGCCATGGGGACTGTTCAAGCTTCACCAGTTGGTAATCCTGATTGAAAAATTGAGGACTGTCTTCCCAGTTTTCTAAACAGGGGCTGGGTTCTGGAATGGCGTTGAGCAGGGCATCGTCATCCTCCCAGGTTTGTTTGGCAAAGGGTGGACGAGCCAGAAAAAACTCATAGTGGGTGATGGCTGAAGGATCCAGCAGCTCAATGCGCCGATAGCGTTGGCGATCGCTCAGCTTAGCAGACCGTTCTAACAAGTTGGGAGCCTTGCCCACTAAGCGATTCAAATCCCAGACATGGGGATTAGACAAGCCGACAAACTCCAGCCCTGAGGCCTCGATCAACTCAAAAACGGTATTGATGTTGTAGTCAATTTCCTGGGGATGCACATACATATCGGCAAAGCATTCATCCCGCTGATTTTCCCAAGACCAGCGGTCTTTTTCTCGCTGGCGCAGACGATTATTTTCGGGTAGGTGGGCAAAGATCTCGCGACCTACGGCAACACCGTCTTGATAATCGCCAAGGAGATCGCCCTGCAGGAGCGCGATTGCTTCCTGCATGAGTTTGATTTCCCAGCGGCCCAGTTCGCCATATACAAACACATGTAACAAACCGCCGGGCGCTAACTTTTTCGCTAACGCCTGAATGCCGCGAATCGGGTCAGGCGTATGGTGTAACACGCCGACACAATTAATCAAGTCAAACTCGCCGGGCAACTGATCGACATCAAACAGACTGAGGTGATGGAACTCAGCGCCAGTGGCACCCGACTTTTGACACCGCTCTTGGGCGACTGCCAAGGCTCCGGCACTCAGATCAATGCCGACAACAGTCGCCTCGGGATTGAGGTGCACGAGATATTCCGTCCCCACCCCAGTGCCGCAGCCAGCGTCCAAAATCCGCGCTTGGGAACTCGCGGGCTTTTGTCCAGTACAAAAGGCATAGGCAGTCAACCAATTCCAGCGCCAGTTATAACCGGGAGGCGCTTCATCTAATAAGGGTTCTGGCGGAAACGGGTAAGTATCATAGAGTTTGGCAACCGCTTCGCTAATCTTTTGAGACTCTGACATAAATTAGAAGTGTCGTAGTTTATAGAGATTCAGGTTATTCAGCCACTCAACTCAGGCAAATGCATATTAGGCATTGGGCTTTGAACGTTGATCTCATGACCAGCTTAGAAATGAGACGTCACCCTAATAAAATCATGATTAACCTTCGAGAAGAACTCGCAGCCGTCTTAGAAGTCAAGGCAAGTAGCGGCGGATTCCACTATGTTCAGAGGGCTGAGCAGTTGAGGCAAATTGCCCACCGCACTCGTCAATGGTCAACCTTATTGAGAACCCCACCCGGTCAGTGGCAACGAATCTTATCAGATACGCGCTACGTTCTGGATGAACTCAAAGCGATAGGGTTCTCTTGATCTCGATTCAATAACCACCAGCGACAGAGTCAGCACCCTGCTCGCGCCTACCTCACAGCTTTTAGAAAAACCTAGCCAACCTGAGGCGATGCCCCAGGCCGTTAGAACGATGGCGTCAACGGGATGGGGAGAGGGTAAAAATGCCGACCCGCTGAGTCGTCAAGGCTGTTGGCGAGGCTGATTTTTCATCACGAGTTCGAGGCGCGATAAGGCACTCACCGCCGACTCTCGCACATAGTCTTCAGTCGCCTCATCGTCAATGATCGTTTGCAGCACCTCGGCCCCGCGACTATCTTGGATCGACCCAAAGGTATTGGTAATGGTCACCGCCAGGGCAATATTGTCCGTGGTTTTGAGGGCCTCTAAGAGGATGTCAAACGCCTCAGGCGTACTAATCTCTCCCAGCGCCATGACCGCCGCAATGTTGACGACCGGATTGGCATCATTAAGAGCCTGAGTCAGCCCCTGCATACCGGCCTCGGAAAAGGGCACATCCGGGTGGCAAATCGCCACTTGAGCCAGGGCTTTGACCGCACTGCCTCGCACGGTCACGTTGTCACTATTGAGCATGGCGTCCACCAGGGGCGGAATGGTGGCGGGGCCGACGGCTCCTAGCGTTTTCACTGCAGCGCGGCGATAGGTAGTGTTTTCCTCATCCAGCACGGCCATCAGGCGAGGAATGATTGTGGCATCTTCCGATTCGGCGAGTTCCCACATGGCGCGATCGCGCAGGTGAGGATTGGGGTGTTTCAATTGTTCAAACAGGGCATCAATAGACATAGATATCAGCATCAGGTTTCTTCAAAAAAGCAATCGTGTCAACCGCCGACGCTTGAGAGGGCGAGTAATTGACTGGCCTTAGCCTGCACCAACCAATCTTGATCTTGGGCCACCAACTGGGCACTGCTGGTGTCGCCTAACTGTTGCAGGGCCATTAAGGCGGCGTATTTTAAGTCCCAAATGCGGGTGGTCAGACATTTTTTAAGATCGTCAAGGGCGCGGCGATCGCCCAACTCACCCAACGCGATCGCCGCCGCCGCGCGCGACTTTTGAAACTGCGGTTGTTGATTATGTAAGGCTTCGATCAACACCTCATAGGCCGGGGCATAGCGCAGCCACCCTAAGAGCTTGACCACATGGAAGTGAGCCCCATAATCGGCGCACGCCTCTTCTTGATAGGTGGCGATGAGGGCTGCAGGAGCGGCAGCAGCATGATCTTGCAGCAGCGTGTGAGCGGCTAGGTAACAGCGGCCAAAGTCGGTGTCATAGAGGTCACGAATTAGCAGCGACAGTTCTGGGGGGTGATCGTAGCGGCTGACCAAGTTTAAATCCGTCGGATGATCGCGCAAGGTGCGCTCTAAATCCGGCTGGATGGTTTCAAAAGAGAGGGCTTCCGCAGCGATCCCCACTTCGGCCAACAGCCGCATGCCGCGCAGCCGAAAGACCAAGGACACGGGGCACTGAGCGATCGCCGGAATCGCCTCATAATAGCGAGCATCCATCAAATCTTGAATGGCTAACCGCCGAGCCATCACCTTGGGATGCTGTAGGTATGCGACCACCCGAGGGAGGTCAGTGGTGTCGCCCGTCAGCTGAGCGATCGCGGTGATGGCAGCTGTCACCACCGGCGGCTCTGGATAGTTAACAAAAGAGCGAATCGCTTCCAGAGCGGGCTGATGACCTAACTTGGCAAGGGTTTGAATAATCACCCGATAGTTTTGCTCAGGGGTGGCCAGTAAGGCCGCAATTTCATCCAACAAGGCGGCATCTTGAGTGCCAATTTCGCCGATCGCCCACACGGCATTTTCGACTGTAAACTTGTCGTTTTCAGTTAGACAGGGACGGATAAAGGGCAAGGCTTCGGGCACCTGCAACCGACCCAGGGTTTCGATCGCTTTGCGCCGCACAATCCGATTGTCTAACGCCGGATCTGTTTGTTCTAAAGCTCGAATCAGGGCCTGAACACTCTGCTCGGTCGAAAAGTTAACCAAGTGAGACGCGGCAATATAGCGGGAATCATTCTCGCTGACCTGATCGGGCGGCGTATCGAGAATCGCGATCGCCTGTTCTTCAGTTAAGTCAAAGAGTTTGAAAAAGCGCTTATCCATAGCGACTGAACCGTTAGCCTCAGGAGCAATTCAATGAACGAGTTGACTATTAATATCGATGGGTCAGAGCGGGCTGATGGCTGTCTAAGCAGCTAGCGCTTACAGACAAGTCCTGTATCTCATCCAGACGCGTATGGAGCCCTCGTCGAACTCCCCCCTTCGTCAGAACTGCAGTCAACCGCAGTCGGGCAACACACTGCCCCTGGAAATCTGTCTAAATTCACAGGACGGCGCTAAGTAGCATGACATAACAAAACCTGAGAAAATTCCCCTTGTCAGCATGATCTCAGCCAACCAGGGGAATAAATTCTCAGGTTCACAGGGAGAACCCCGCTGAAACCTTATCGCAAAGATTACGACAGAGAGTTGATCGCGTAGTCGAGCAGAGCGTTGTACTCAGTCAACGCCTGAGCAGACATATCGCGAGGTGCACAACCCCGATTACGGGCATAGCTCAACGCTTCAACGTAAGGTGCAGTGGGCAGACCCAGAGCGCGATACACTTCACGCTGACCAGCAATACCCCACTCATCGAGGGGGCCAGTGCCGCCCACAACCAAGCTGTACTGGATCAAGCGCATGTAGTGCTTGATGTCGCGAGCACACTTAGATTTGAAGGTATCAGTAGAGTTAGCTTCACCGGAATTGTTCAGGTAAGGATACTTAGTGATACAAGCATCGTAAGCTTCCTTAGCAACATTATCCAAGTTGCTAGCCAACTTCTCAGCCGCTTCTAAACGAGCAGCAGAGCGCTGAATAGAACCCTGTACGGACTCTAGGTCAGAGCTGCTAGGAAAACGACCAGCAGCATCAGCAGCTGCGATCACGGTAGTAACAACAGATTTCATCTTTAAATCTCCTAATGGGTGTTAGACCAAAATTCGTGGTTTGTTGAAGTTTTTAGCAAAGGCTGAGTCAACCCGTGACTAGCTCAGAGCTGCAATGACGCGATCAAAGTAGCTGCTAGCTTCAGCAACTAGGCTGGCGCAACGATCTTCAACAACAGGAGAACCCATCTTGCGGAGCTTAGCACCGGCCATAGCTTCGCTAGGAGTGTCCTTAATGTGAGCAGCAGCTTGTGCTTTCATGATTTGCACTGCACGCACCGTGGAGGTAACGGGAACACCAAGAGCCGCGTAGGTCTCTTTCAAACCATTCAAGCAGCGATCATCTAGAACCGATGCATCACCGGCGAGGAGCGCGTAGGTCACATAACGCAGAACGATTTCACCATCACGCAGGCAAGCTGCCATGCGACGGTTGGGGTAGCAGTTACCACCGGCTTGAATCAAACCTTGGTTCTCGCAAATCATGCCAGCGATAGCATCAGAAACCATGCAGCTAGCGTTGCTAGCGATCGCGTTAACGGCATCCAAACGACGGTTGCCTTCAGCAATGAACTGCTTCAGGGCACCGAGATCACCAACAACGGAAGTGCTGGCGTCAGCCGATACAACTGCTCTAGAAAATGCATCAAGCATTTTGCTCTCCTTACTATTAGAGGTCAGTACAAGTCATCCCTTTCTCAACACAGCGATGACGTTATTGACCATAGGAAAGCAGGCCTACGTTAGTCACGAATCTGAGAAACAAAGCAGCAAAACTTTACAGAGACTGCATCTGCTTAAGGAACCGGAACTTGTGACTAGGCCAGTAATTGATAACTAGGCAGATTTTTTGACTAAATGCTTGATCAAGTTCTCCTTGACCATGAGCTGACGCATAACTTCCAGTAAATATTTCTGGGATTCCTCAGGGGTTAGCCCTTTAACTTCCTCGCGGTAGACCTTGAGTTTGAATTGCTGCTCCAAACTGAGTTCGATAGGGAAATCCATAGACTGTGTCTCCTTCAACAAACACTCAGCAGCTCAGGACTAAGCTGACTTGCCAAACATTAACAAAAATAAACCATGATTGACAAGAAAGACATCATACGATAAAGGATAATCCGATTTTTCGATTGCAGCTGTCTCTCGACAGTTGGCGGCAAGTCCGGCTATGCCAACGACTAGAGACAGCACTCATATTTTCAAACAGCGCTATCCTGTCGCGATCGCACTATTCACGCTGTTTCAACGGTTACAAGTGTCTGTATTAAGGCGCTGGCAGCCATGATGCCCCTTGACTCGCAGCCGATCTAGGGAAAGCAAAAGGCTTCCCCCAAAATGAATTCCGCGTTGGGTGGATCAGCCCCTCCAACGTTGGCGTTATACCGATTCTCTAAAACAAGGCGACAGATCTGGCTCCCCTGCCCCTTGGCTCCCCGGCGTTTCCAAGATTGCAGCGGAAGTCCGATCACTGAGAACTGGTATTAGCCGAGCCGGAGGACAATCACTCAAAACTCCTAATGAGAGAGGCGTCCGACCCATCACCCCCAACCAGCATGGCGCCACACCCCTGTCATCATTTAGAGGGTGGCACCCGCATCACAGGCCATTTCGTTGAAAAGCGATCGCAGAAAAGTCAGCGAGATTCGTGGCGTCAAGCCTGCTCTTGATTGGGAAAGAAACCTAATTCAATCAAGGCTTTGCAGAGTTGCGACTTGGACGGGGCCGACTTCGGGGCAGTCAGTCCCATTTCTCGGGCAGTTTCGAACAGTTCTCGCACAAGCGTATTCAGCGTGTAGGGTTCGCCTTCAATCGGACTCGTTTCGAAACGTCCTTCATAGGCCAGGGTATACAGTTCCAGATGATGCATGCCCATGACTCGGGCCAATTTTCTCAGGGTTTCTGGTGTCGGACAGGTACCTTTGAGGCAAGCGCCTCTAAGCCGAGGCTGAGCGACCCCTGACAAATCAGCCAGGCGGTTCATACTGAGCCCTTCAGCCTCTAGATACTTAAGGATCATCCGCCCCAATGGCGAGCAATCTTCGGGGGTAATTTGAAGCCTCGGGGGCATCTTGCTAACAAAAATTAAATTAATAAAAATGACTTAAAAGAAAGTCGCCGCTTAGGATAGCAATTTCAGGAAAGGCATCGAAGCCGTTCACTGAATTGCCCAGGCTTTAGCACCATTAACCGAGTCTCTTGAGGGAAACCCGAGCATGATGAAAGGCCTAGCCTATTTGGCACTTAAACACTAAGACTACAGGGATTGTTAGCGAATGTTTACGCCTGTAAGGAAACTCTAACAATCATCGCTGCGATCGCCCTGAAACCGCTCTTGTGCTAAAGGTCTGCCCCTGAGTTCCCGACCCTGGCTGGCATGCCAAGACTGGTATCGGGATGAATGCTCCGCTCCAGATGGCTAAGAATCGGTTAGAGTGATGTCCTGAAACGACGTCTCTAAAAGTCTCTTGATGGTGCCAAGATGGCGTTCGCTAAAGTTTTGAATTGGCAGAAAAACATGGATGAACTGCACGTATTAATCCGCCAACAGGCCAGCTATTCAGATCTGGTTGCTTGGATTCGTAAACGAGAAGACTGTCAATATTTGACTGCCTGTGCCAAGCTCAATGCTGAGTTAAAGCGATATCGCTTGAAACATTTGGCCTCTTAGGGCACGATCACGGCTCTCCCTGGGTTCATGTGATTTTGTGCCCCGCTAGGACACAAAACAAAGGTTTTAAGCTTCCATCTAGCCTTGTTCCACACTAAGTCAAGGAGAGCCATCATCACCTAACTGCTAAGAACGTTGAGACGAGGCCTGCCAGCGCCCACCTCCAGCAAATTAGCTCGGGGCTGGAGGCAAGTCACTATGTAGACTGCGGCGCGATTTTACCCACCCCTTGCCGATGGCTAGGGAAACGGGGGCCAGGGGGCCAGAGCACCTGAAAGTGCGTCTTACTTCTGCCGTGGAGTACTAGCCACCAGACGCACTAGCCATCAGACTATCGGCTAAATGCTATCGGCTAAATGATGACAGACCCGAGATGATGACTTGAGCCTGAGGCGATTTAAGTTCTATTTAAGTTCTGATGATGAAAAGTCCTTGGAGTTTACGAGACTACGTGTTTGCCGCCTTTATGACCATTGGCATGGTGGCATCAATCTTTGTAATTGGGCCGCTAGTGCCCGTCCCGTTTCTACAATTAGTGGCCTGGGCTCCCTTTGGGGGGATCTTTTTGACCTTGGGAATGGCGCGATTGCAACGGCGGGGGAGTGTGGCGCTGATGATTATTCCCCTAGCGCTGTTGTTAGCGCCGCTCTCGCCAGCCATTACCCTTTACCTGGTCTTGACCGTATTTGTGACCGAAGCAGTGGTGTATCTGCGGGGCAACTATCGGCCCAAAGCCAATCGCTTGCTGGGCAACGTCGTCTTTTTTGCCAGCGCGATCGCGATCGGCTTGCCCAGTGCGGCGTTGATGGTGGGCGGTGTCTTTGCGGAACTCTTGACTAAGCCCTGGCTGATTGTCGGGTTGGCGATCGCCGCCGCCGTTACCGGCGCGATCGGCTGGTGGCTCGGGGAGAAAATCGTGTCCCAACTGCGGCGCGCAGGCAAGCTGGATGCCGATAGCTAAGCTCTCTAGAACGTCTCTCAGCGGGTTGGCACCGATCAACCCGGTGCTCAAAATCGGGCTTAGTGTTGGACTCATGGTGGTCGCGCTGTGTCTCCAAAAATTGCCTGCCATGGCAGTTTTAGTGGGGGGACTATTGCTCTTGACGGCTCAGCTCCGAATTCGTCTCGTTGGGCTGTTATACGGAGTGCTGACCTTAACGATATTTGCGCTCTCTTCGGCCTGGCTCTCGGGCGATTGGCCCAAAGCGGTCTTCAGTACCCTACGACTATTGGCGATTGTGCTGCCAGCGCCGGTGTTAGCGCTGACCACTCCGCCGTCAGCGCTGATTCGGGCCTTGCAGGCGCTGCGGTTGCCGAGCTTCTTAACCCTCAGCTTGATGATTATCTGGCGCTTTTTTCCGTTAATTCAGCAAGAGCTGCAGCGTATTTGGGAAGCCAACCAGCTGCGCGGGATTGATCTCAGTCGTCAGCCCCGGCAGTGGTTCTCTGGCTTGATGGTGCCTCTCGTATTTCAAATGGTGACCTATGCCGATGAGGTCACAGTCGGGTTACAAACCCGAGGCTATGACCCGGAAGCCCCGCGTAGCTGCAGTCAACCCCTACGCTGGCAGCACATCGATACGCTGTTTTGCGGGGTGGTTGCTCTGTGGTTGGGAGTGGTTGGCTATTTAGAGTGGGTGCGTTAGTCACGGGCATGACTGGGTGGAACACGGCGATAACGGGGAGCGTTGAAGACGCCTCAGAAACAGTTTTAGAGGTGGTTGACCTCAGCTTTACCCATGTCGGGCAAACAGCGCTAACCCTAAAAACGGTCAATCTGACTCTGCAGGCTGGGGAATTAGTGGTGCTGTCAGGCGCGACGGGCAGTGGCAAAAGTACCCTGCTGAACTGCATTACCGGCATTGCACCGGAGCATACTGGGGGTAAATTATCCGGACAGATTGGGAGTCGCGGCCAAGACCTGACAGCCTGGTCAGTGCGCCAGCGATCGCAGCTGATGGGCATGATGTTGCAAAACGTCGAGACTCAGCTGTTTACCGATCAGGTGTGGGAAGAGGTGGTCTTTGGTCTGGAAAATTGGAACCTACCGCCCGGTGAGATCCAGGCCCTAGCGCAGACAGCGCTAACGGAATTTGACCTCGTTGAGCAGCAAGCCTGGACGATTCGCCAACTCTCAGCGGGCCAAAAGCAACGCCTGTTGCTGGCCTGTTTGTTAACCCGGCAGCCCGATCTGCTGCTCTTGGATGAGCCCTTTGCCTTTTTAGATGCCGCTGGCGTGCAGCACCTCCTAGAGTGCTTACAAAAACAGGTGCAACAGGGACAGGCCGTGTTGCTGATCGAACATCGCCTGGAATTAGTGCGGGGGCTGTGCGATCGCGCCTATCGGATTGAAGCGGGTGAGGTTCGTCCCATTGCCGTGTCAGCCCTCAAGTCCTTCACGCCTGCAACCGTCGAGGCCACAGCCCAGAACCCCTTCACTGGGACAGTCAGGGCAACAGAAACAGCCTCTAAGCCGCTACACCCACCGCCAGAGACATCACCGGGCAGACTGGTTTTGCAAACCCATCAACTGAGTTGGGGCGGCTACCCGCCCTTTCCTGACCTGCAGGTTGAGAACGGCGATACGGTGCTGCTGCAGGGCGATAACGGCTGCGGCAAAACCACCCTGCTCAGACTGCTCAGTGGGTTACTCAAACCCGCCACGGGCCAGCTCAAAATTCTCGGGCAGGATGTCACAGGGCAAAACGTGGTGCAGATTGCTCGAACCGTCGGGTTTGTGCTGCAAAACCCCAATCATCAGCTCTTTGCCGACAGCGTTGAGGCTGAGATTCAGCAGTCCAAGGTGGCCCCGGCCCAGGCCCGACAATGGTTAGAACAGCTCAATCTCAGCCACTGTGCCGATCGCCATCCGCAAGCACTGTCGCAGGGGCAAAAACGACGCTTGGCGCTGGGGGCCGTGCTGGCCCGGCAGCCACAAATCTGTCTATTGGACGAGATCATGGTGGGTCAAGATCCCACCTCTCTAGAGTGGATGCTCAATGTTCTGACAACCTTTACCCAGCAGGGCGGCACGCTGATTTTCACTTCCCATGATCCGGGGGTGGCCGAGCGACTGCAGCCGCGCGCGACCTCCCTGAGTTGATCAAGACACTGTGTTTCTTGCTTTCGTGGGGTACAGACATAGCATTGCAATTTAAGAACTTGCAATCCTGAAAATACGTTCTAAAGATGCATTTTCTCTGTGCGTAACTTGCCATGTCCGACGATGCAACCGCGATGGCTAAACAGACAAAGAGGCTAAATCTAATATCATTTGTAGCCTCACACCACCCGAAACCGTCAAAATGCCAAAGATTCTGGGATCGCAAGTTTTAACAGCTTAAAACTTCAGGATACGTTCGAGAAATTAATTATTGGCATCACTTTTGCACTAGAGAGAAGTCTATATTGATAACAAGAATATAGACTTTCTTGCTGATGCCCAACAGCCTTAAAGATTAAGTCAATCATCACCTAGACCTGTTAAGGTATTCAGCAAAGATATCAATTCGCTACGTGCATAAAAAATAATTCTCGATTTTCCGACTAGAGTGCCTAGAGTTGTTATTTGAGGTCTCAATTCCAAAAAGATGGTTTTTTCGGTATGAACTTTGCTGAAACCTGCGATCTCACGAACGCCTCATCAACGCGCTTTGTTTTGACAGGCATAGATATCCTTAACAAAAACAGGACTGTCTTTAGGAAGACACTTCAGCTCGGCCACCAGTCAGATAAAACTAGAGGCTTTTGATGAAAAGACTGACATTGTGAAATCGGGAATTTCGGGCAAACAGTACTCTTCCGACAATCACTTCGTTGTATTACTCTTACTTTTTGCTTTCGCTTTATTTCTGCGGTTTCCGTATTATTTCAAAGATGTCATTAATTGGGATGAGAGCGCCTTCATTGTGATGGGTGGCTCGATTCTCGACGGCCATCTTCCCTATGGTGAATTCTGGGATCTAAAACCCCCGATCGCCTTTTTTAGCTATTCACTTTTTATGATGATGTTTGGCCAGAGCATCACTGCCGTCAGGTTTGCCGGCACCTTGTGCGTGACAGCGATGGCCTTCTGTGTTTTTCTAACGGTGGTCAAGCGTTATGGCCGAAAGCTAGGCTGGGTGGCGAGCTTGTTGTCTGTTTTCATGGTGGGTCAGATCCCGACAGGCCAGGCCACCATGAGCGAAATCGTGGCCTTAGTGCCCATCAGTGTTGCGTTCTATTGGGTCGTGACCAATCCCAAGCCGGGGATTTCTAAGACTTTTGGCATCGGCGCACTGCTCGCGATCGCCTCCCTCATTCGACTCAATCTGTTATACGTTTCTTTGGGCTGTGGACTGCTTTTACTCCTGGTTTCTTGGCGGCAAAAACTGCCTTTAGCGGTGATGTTTTATCAGCAGAGCGCTTATGTCTTAGGGCATGTCACCTGCTTTTTGCTGACGATAATTCCCTATGCTTGGGCCGGAAAAATTGGCGTGTGGTGGCGGGCAGTCATTTTAGCCCCTGTCAGTTATGCCAGCGCTCAAGTCGTGAATATTCAAATCCCAAATTGGAGTCTATCTTGGTTACTGTTGGCTCATACTTGGGGATGGCTGATCCCACTTTTTGGCCTGATATATGCACTGGTGCAGGTGTCAAAATCACCCCTATCATCACCAGATCACCTTGGCGGCGTTACCCTGCTCTTTCTAGCCACGATAGCGCTCTCAATGTTGCGAGGGGGATCGCTGCAAAATCATTACCTGATTCAGTTAGTGCCGTTTTTGAGTATTCTTTTGGTCATCATGTTGGCGACTTTTAAGCCTGACTGCAAAAGATTGAGTCTCTCAACTGTGGGGACAATGGCGACTACTACCGTGCTGTTTTTCTCATTAACCTCGTCTGTGATTGCAGACTATTCCGATCTATTAGACAAGATGGACTCGCCCCATGGGCTGCTACAGTCCAACCTGTCCTACAAAACCGCAACCTACCTAATAGAACACAGGCGATCGGACGAATCGGTCTATATGATGACCGATCACCTGGTCTACTGGCTGATCAATGCGCCACCCATCACGCCTTGCAGCACCCATCCGTCTAATGTTGTGAGAGCCTCTCTGTTACCTTTCTGCTCATCGGATGTGGCACCCACGCCGCAATCCGAAATGAATAAAATTTTGGCCTTGAAACCAGATTTTATCGTCAAGAAAAGCGGTATTCCTTGGTATTTACGCAACGAGAAGGCCGTCTGGAGCGTATTTGCCCATCATCTGCAGGAGCAATACACGCTAGTCGCCAAGCAAGGCACCCGAGAGATTTATCAGAAAACTTGACGGGGGGTGAGCCGTCTAAGAGTAATCCAAAATAAGAAATATCCCACCTGAAGAACCCGGTTTCTGGGAACAAGTCCACACTCTGCAGCGAGTTTTTCATAGAAACCGGGTTCTTGGACACGTTATTTCTTGGCATACTCTAATGTGGCAAGCCGCAGTTTGATCAGGTCACCTCGAATGCCTGAAATCACCCTCAGATCAGTCTTTTAATTCTGACTTCCGACTTCTTCATTCCGACTTCTGCTATACCAACTCTCAGTGATCAGAGTCCCGATGCCATCTTGGCAATGCCGGGGAGCCAGATCTGTAGACTGGTTTGAGAGCATCGGTATAAGGCGACTTCAGCCATGGTGGCGTAGCCGCGATCGCCGAGTGCCTTTGAGGTGGGGTTCTTGCCGATTGAGGAGGGGCGATAGTCTTTTCCACAAGACCCGAGCGTGATCAAAACCCTCGTTGGGTAGGCTTCCTAGCCTGCCCAAACCCACCAGACTGCCGAAAGATCGGCTTCTCGCTGGCTGAAGCGAAGCGGACGGCCAGGATGGCCATCAAACCAGTGGCGTTGGGAGGAAGCAGGGTGATGTCTGAGTGGGTGAGGGGCAAAGGGTGAGGAGTCAGGGTGTTGTGCGAGCATTTTGGGGGTGCAAGCTGGAGAAATACGCCGACGACACCTCATTACCGACAGCTTTAAATGAATTTGCCAGACGTTTAGGAGTTGCGCCCAGCGATCGATGAAATCTCATGCCCGCCGCAATTTTTCTGAGGGCAACTTAAACTTCTGAATGAGATTATTTTTTCACTCGAATCTGGACCAACTGAATGGAATTTGACGAAATATTTAATCAATAGAAAGATTAATTTTCGACATAGATTTCTATAAATGACTTGTAGTGGAAAGTTGTATGGGCATGGCAGGTCAGTCTGGGCACCCGTTGTCCAGGGAAGGCTTGACAAAGGCCGAAGCCTCAGGACACCGTCAGTACAGCATAGACTGCGAGCAATAACTTGAATAGAATGACTCGTTTTTGGCGGCAGAAACTTAAGTGATCATTAATTTTTGAAGCACTTAAATTGTGGGTTTGGGATTAAGCTTCAATGGCTGGAAATTAATGAATTGCCGACATTATCGACTAAATGTAGTTTCCATAACCAAAATTTAAATCCATCCGTTTAGGGTCTACTTTAATGAACGTGACCTTGGCCGTTTGAACAGGCCTTGTTTTCTGAGCCATCATGTTTGGAGCTTTAGCACCATGGTAACTGCGTCTTTTCCTCAGACAAAGCCCTTGTCAGACGAAGAATTACGAAAAATCGACGCCTACTGGCGAGCCTGTCACTATCTTGCTGTGGGCATGATTTATCTGAGGGAGAACCCCTTGTTGAAGGAGCCCCTCAAGGCTGAGCACGTCAAGCACCGCTTGCTGGGGCACTGGGGTGCGTCTCCAGCTCTAAGCTTCACCTATCTGCACTGCAACCGCCTGATCAAAAAGTATGACCTTGACATGATCTTCATGGCGGGGCCAGGTCACGGGGCACCGGGAGTGCTCGGGCCGGTGTATCTCGAAGGCACCTACTCGGAGTTTTATCCCGACAAGACCTTCGATGAGCAGGGGATGCAGAAGTTCTTCAAGCAGTTCTCCTTTCCCGGTCACATTGGCAGCCACGTCACCCCCGAGACGCCAGGCTCAATCCATGAAGGGGGCGAATTAGGCTATAGCGTTTCCCACGCCTATGGGGCCGTGCTCGACAATCCCGACCTGATTGTCACCTGTGTAGTGGGCGACGGCGAATCTGAAACCGGGCCGCTGGCAACGGCTTGGCACTCGAATAAATTCATCAATCCGATTCGTGATGGGGCCGTGCTGCCGGTTCTCAACCTCAATGGCTATAAGATTGCGAACCCGACGATTTTGGCCCGCATCTCCCACGAAGAGTTGGAGTTTCTCTTCCGGGGGTATGGCTACACGCCTTATTTCGTCGAGGGTCATGACCCAGCTGAGATGCACCAAAAGATGGCCGCCACGATGGAGCTGTGCGTCAACGACATTCGCGCTATTCAGCAAGAATGTCGCAACAGCGGCAATGCGGAGCGACCCCGCTGGCCGCTGATCATCCTCAGAACCCCCAAAGGCTGGACGGGGCCGCAGGAAGTCGATGGTCACAAGGTCGAAGGCTTTTGGCGATCGCACCAAGTGCCGATGGGGGGAATGCACAGCAATCCTGAGCATTTGCGTCTCCTCGAAGAGTGGATGAAGAGCTATCGTCCGGAAGAATTCTTCGATGAGAATGGCAAGCTGTTGCCAGAACTTCAGGAGCTGTCGCCGGTGGGCAATCGCCGCATGAGCGCTAACCCCAACGCCAATGGCGGACTGCTGCGCCGCGAGCTCAGGCTGCCAGACTTTCGGGACTATGCGATCGAGATTCCTCAACATGGCACCGTCGAGTTTGAAAACACCAAGGTGCTGGGCTATTTGATGCGCGACATTATGCGCGATAACCTCGATAACTTCCGCCTGATGGGGCCAGATGAGACGGCCTCGAACCGGTTGAGTGCGGTGTATGAAGTCACCAAAAAAGTTTGGATGGCGGATATGTACCCCGAAGACTTAGACGGCAGTGAATTGTCTCGCGACGGCCGAGTCATGGAGATGCTGAGCGAGCACACGCTGCAAGGCTGGCTCGAGGGCTATCTGCTGACCGGACGCCATGGCCTGTTCCACACCTACGAGGCGTTTGTCCACGTGGTGGACTCGATGTTTAACCAACATGCCAAGTGGTTAGATATTTGTAAGAATCATGTGCCCTGGCGGCGATCGGTTTCTTCGCTCAACATCCTGTTGTCGTCGCTGGTCTGGCGGCAAGACCACAACGGCTGTAGCCACCAAGATCCGGGCTATGTGGATTTGGTGACCAACAAGAGTCCCGATGTGGTGAGGGTTTACTTCCCCCCGGATGCCAACTGCTTGCTGTCTGTCGCGGATCACTGCTTCCGCAGCGTGGACTATATCAACGTCATCGTGTCGGACAAGCAGAAGCATCTGCAATATTTGTCAATGGATGAGGCGGTTAAGCACTGTACGAAGGGCATTGGCATTTGGGATTGGGCCAGCAATGACGATTGCGGCACGGAACCCGATATTCCTGATGTGGTCATGGCTTGCTGTGGCGACATTCCCACAGCCGAGTCGCTGGCGGCGACCGCCATTCTGCGGGAAGAGTTTCCCTACTTGAAGGTGCGCTTTGTCAATGTGGTCGATCTCTTTACCCTAGTGTCGGAGACGGAGCATCCCCATGGTTTGAGCGATCGCGACTTTAATTCGCTGTTCACGACCGACAAGCCCATTATGTTCAACTTCCACGGCTATCCCTGGCTGATTCACAAACTGGTGTATCGCCGGAAGAATCAAGAGCGGATTCACGTGCGGGGCTATAAAGAGCAGGGCAATATCAACACCCCGCTAGAG
Source organism: Leptolyngbyaceae cyanobacterium (assembly GCA_050042805.1). Taxonomy (GTDB): domain Bacteria; phylum Cyanobacteriota; class Cyanobacteriia; order Phormidesmidales; family Phormidesmidaceae; genus Halomicronema. The sequence goes on along the minus strand of JBHJJI010000110.1, from coordinate 13,358 downwards.
CTGGCCATTCGCAACCAAGTGGATCGATTCAACCTGGTGATTGACGTGATCGATCGGGTGCCCAAGCTGGGTTCGGCGGCGGCCCATGTCAAAGAACGCATGAAAAACCGGATTATTGAATGTTTGGCCTATGCGTTTGAGGAAGGCACCGACCTGGAAGAGATCACGAACTGGAAGTGGCCTTACTCGGGCAGCGACAGTTGTTCGTAATCTGGTTGGGGCTGAGGACTCGGATGCGCTGTCTCCCTGCGGGCGGCTGATCGTCGCGTCGTCTCCAACGGTTTTCATCGTTGTGTCGGGGCCGGACAGTGCCCGGCCCCGACGGCGGCTTGACGCAGCATCTGAGGGGTGAAAAGAGAGCGCCCGCTATCGCCAGTAAGCAATCGCGACGTCATCAAAGCTGAAAGCAAAGCAGCCAGCAGGTTGGACGCGAGCACAGGGTAAGGCGGCGATCGCCCGCCGCCTTCATCCTCTTTCTAAAGGTGATTGAAAGATTAGGGGAGACGAGGGCTTGATGCCCCTATGCTCAAGAGGTATCTAAATCAGATCGAAAGATTGACCTGCAAGCAGGTTTGCCACAATGAATGCAATTGACCTCTGGCAAAAATACGAAGCGTGGCTTTACTACCACGAAGAGCTCGAGCTCTACGTCGATATCAGCCGTATCGGGTTTGATGAGGCGTTTGTCGAAACCCTGAAGCCAAAGTTTGACCAAGCCTTTGCCGACATGGCAGCGCTCGAAACGGGCGCGATCGCCAACCCCGATGAAAATCGCATGGTGGGCCATTACTGGCTGCGTGACCCGGAGCTGGCTCCCGACGGTTTGGGCCAGGAAGTCACTACGGTGCTCGACGATATTGAAGCATTTGTCAAAAAAGTCCACGCAGGGACGATTCAACCGGCGGAGGCAGACAAGTTTACCGACATTCTCTCAGTGGGCATTGGCGGCTCAGCCCTCGGCCCGGAGTTTGTGTCAGAGGCTCTGGCGCCGATCAATCCCCCCCTCAATATTTACTTTTTGGATAATACGGATCCCGCTGGCATTGACCACGTGTTGGATCAGCTCGGCGATCGCCTCAAGAGCACGCTGGTCATCATTACCAGCAAGTCCGGCGGCACGCCCGAAACCCGCAACGGCATGCTGGAAGTCAAGCACCGGTTTGAAGAACTCGGGCTCGATTTCCCGTCCCATGCGGTGGCCATCACGATGATTGGCAGCAAAATGGACGAGCTCGAGCGGATGGAGGGCTGGCTGGCAGAATTTCCCATGTTTGACTGGGTGGGGGGGCGCACCTCCGAAATGTCGGCCGTCGGCCTGCTGTCGGCCTCACTGTTGGGCATCGACATTCGCACCATGCTGGCCGGAGCCAAAGAGATGGACGCGGCCACCCGCGTGCCGGAATTGAAAAACAATCCGGCGGCGCTGCTGGCGCTGGCCTGGTATTACGCCGGTAATGGCCAGGGTGAAAAGGATATGGTGATGCTGCCCTACAAAGACAGCCTGCTGCTGTTTTCACGGTATCTGCAGCAGCTGGTGATGGAATCCCTCGGCAAAGAAAAAGACCTGGACGGCAACACCGTGTATCAAGGCATCGCCGTGTATGGCAACAAAGGCTCGACGGATCAGCACGCCTACGTGCAGCAGCTGCGGGAGGGCGTGCCCAACTTTTTTGCCACCTTTATCGAAGTGCTCCAAGACCGGGAGGGCGACTCGATTGAGGTCGAGCCCGACGCCACTTCGGGCGACTTTCTCTCCGGCTTTTTGCAGGGCACCCGCGCGGCCCTGTATGACAATCAGCGGGAATCCATCACCGTGACGATTAACGCCGTCACACCGCGCACGGTCGGGGCATTGATTGCGCTCTATGAGCGGGCGGTGGGGCTGTATGCCTCGTTGGTCAACATCAACGCCTACCACCAACCGGGGGTCGAGGCGGGCAAAAAGGCCGCTGCCACTGTGATTGATCTGCAGCGGCGGGTGCTGACGGTGGTCAAAACTGTGACCGAGCCGCTGCCTTTATCGACGGTGGCCGCCAAGGCGGAGGCCGCCGATCAAATTGAAACGGTATACAAAATTCTGCGCCATCTGGCGGCCAACGATCGCGGCATTGTCCTCCAGGGCGATCGCCGCCGCCCTTCTAGTCTGATGATTTCTACCCGCTAAGAATTACAGGAGTCTTAAGTTTTGCCCTTGAATCTCACAATTCAATCAAAACTGAAGGCACTGCGCTTCGACAGATGTTGCTCAAAAAACGAGGTTTCTCTCTATGGTTACTGCTGATTCTCTGGTGAATTGTCCCATTACGATTGAAGATGATCGCACTGGCCTGAGTGTCGAAACGCTGCGTCGTGCCTTTGCTGACCACCTGTATTTCATTCAGGGCAAGCTGCCCGAACTGGCCTCTAAAAACGATTTTTATCTGGCGCTCGCGTTTGTGGTGCGCGATCGCCTGATGCCGCGTTGGCTCTACTCACGGCGCAACTACCTGCAGACTGAGACGCGCATCGTCTCCTACCTATCGGCGGAGTTTTTGCTCGGGCCACACCTCGAGAACAATCTGATCAACTTAGGCATTCGGAAAGAGGTGCGCCAAGCCATTGAGGAATCAGGTCTAGACTTTGATGAGCTAGTCGCCCAAGAAGAAGAACCTGGCTTAGGCAATGGCGGCCTGGGCCGATTAGCCGCCTGCTATATGGATTCGCTCTCCAGTTTAGAAATCCCTGCGATCGGGTACGGCATTCGCTACGAATTTGGCATTTTTGACCAGCAGATTCGCGATGGCTGGCAGGTCGAAATCACCGACAAGTGGCTGCAGTTTGGCAACCCCTGGGAAATTGCCCGCCCGTCGATGGCAGTCACCGTCAAGTTTGGCGGTCACACCGAGGCCTATACCGATAACCAAGGCCAGTACCGCGTCCGCTGGGTGCCCGACCAAATCGTCAAAGGCATTCCCTACGACACGCCCATTTCGGGCTATCAGGTGAACACGGTGAATACGCTGCGGTTGTGGAAATCGGAAGCGCCGGAATCCTTTGATTTTCAGACTTTTAACGTGGGTGACTACTACGGCGCGGTCGATCAAAAAATCGTGTCGGAAAACATCAGCAAGGTGCTTTACCCCAATGATGAGCAGGTACAGGGTAAAGAACTGCGCCTGATGCAGCAGTTATTCTTTGTCTCCTGCGCGCTACAAGACATGATTCGCATTCACCTGCGCAGCGGTCGCCGGTTAGACACGTTGCACGACACGGTTGCGGTGCAGCTCAACGATACTCACCCCGCCGTTGGGGTCGCTGAACTGATGCGGTTGCTGGTCGATGAGCACTACATGGCTTGGGATCCCGCCTGGGAGATTACTCGCCAGACCTTTGCCTTTACGAACCACACGCTGCTGCCCGAGGCATTAGAGAAATGGTCGGTCGATCTGTTTGGTCGCATTCTGCCGCGCCATTTGGAAATTGTTTACGAAATCAACCGTCATTTCCTCGATCAGGTGCGGCTGCGGTTTATGGGCAATGAAGACCATCTCGCCAGCCTCTCGCTGATTGATGAAAGTGGTGGTCGCTCAGTGCGGATGGCGAATCTGGCCTGCGTCGGCAGCTATTCCATTAATGGGGTAGCCGCGCTGCACACTGAGCTGGTGAAATCCACCATTTTGAAGGATTTCTACTTGCTTTCGCCAGAGAAGTTCAACAACAAAACCAATGGCGTCACGCCCCGCCGCTGGATGGTGCAGAGCAATCCTCGTCTCGCCAATTTAATCTCGAGCAAGATTGGTGATACTTGGATCAAACATCTCGACGAGCTCCGTGGACTAGAAGCCTTTGCCGATGATGCCAACTTTCGCCATGAGTGGCGGCAGATCAAGCTTTCCATCAAGCGCGACTTAGTGACTCACATTCGGCAGACCACCGGCATTGTGGCGAATCCAGAATCGATGTTTGATGTGCAAGTCAAGCGGATTCACGAATACAAGCGGCAGCATCTGAATGTGCTGCACATCATCACTCTCTATAACCGCATCAAGGCGAACCCCAATCTCGACATTACGCCGCGCACCTTTATCTTTGGCGGCAAGGCAGCACCGGGCTATGTGATGGCGAAGCTGATGATTAAGTTCATCACGTCAGTGGGCGGCGTGGTCAACAACGATCCCGACGTGCGCGATCGCCTCAAGGTGGTCTTTTTGCCCGACTACAACGTGACCTTTGGCCAGCGCGTATATCCGGCAGCAGAGCTGTCTGAGCAAATTTCGACGGCGGGTAAAGAAGCCTCGGGCACCGGCAACATGAAATTCTCCATGAATGGAGCGCTGACGATTGGCACGTTAGACGGAGCCAACGTCGAGATTCGTGAAGAGGTCGGGTCTGAAAACTTCTTCTTGTTTGGGCTGAAGACTGAGGAAGTCGACAACCTCAGGGCGCAGGGCTACAACCCCTACGATTACTACAGCGGCAATGATGCCCTGAAGCAAGTGCTCGATTTGGTCGCCTCAGGATACTTCTCCCACGGCGATACCGAGCTGTTTAAGCCGCTGTTGGATAACCTGATGTACCATGATCCCTTCCTGCTGTTGGCCGACTACCAGTCCTATATTGACTGTCAAGATCGGGTGAGCCATGCCTACCAAGACCAAGACAACTGGACTCGCATGTCGATTTTAAATGCGGCGCGGACGGGTAAGTTTTCCAGCGATCGCTCGATCCGCGAATACTGCGAAGACATCTGGAAGGTCAAGTCCCTGCCTGTCACAGTCGATGATTACGACCAGGCGAAGGCCGGATTGAACCTGTAGATCTGTTCATCACACTCCCTCCCCCAGCCGCTCGGCGCGATCGCGCCGAGCGGCTTTTTTATGCGTACAGCATCTTTACCCAAAGCAAATCAGCCGGTCATGACTGCCCCACCCTGTGTTTTCTGCAACAAGGCTACAGAGCTGGCTCCCCTCCCCCTCGGCTCCCCGGCGTTGCCAAGATGGCATCGGGAGTCCCATCTCTAAAAACTAGTATTACTCCAACAAATAGGGCAGCCACTGATCGACCACCGTCGGAGAACCATACCAGGCAATCCCCGGCTTGGGCGAATGGTAGACCTGCTCTAGCACGACATTATTCGCTGCAGCCAGGTGAGCCGCCGTAATCGGTGTAATGCCGTCACCCCAGCAAGCGCCTTCGCCTGCCGTCAGCTTGTAGCTGTTGTAGGTAAACCAAGTACGCCAGCGCTGGCCAAACACCGCTTTGCCCGCAATGCACACGTAGTTCACCTGGGCTTGGTAAGCGCCGGGATAGGTGTCGTTGACAAAGTCCAGGTTGAGGCGAGTCCAACGCTCTTGGCTGATGTGCGGCGTGCCCAATGTCAGCAGCGTGTTGACCTGTTTATGCCCCGACCAAACGTTGGGCCGATCGCGATCTTTCCGGTGCACGTCGTAGGGCATGTCCCCCAGATAGATGCGCGCAATCCAGCCGCCCGCCGAATGGCCGACTAGGTTGACGAGATCGCTGCCAGTAGTTTCCAGCGCTTGCTCAACAGTCTGGGCGATCGCCTGCAAGATTGGCTGCACTGAGCGACCGCCAAAGGTCGGCAACCAACTGGCCTGGGTCAGCGGCACCGTTTTTGCCCAGACACCCCGCGCCTGCAAATCAGCCTCTACTCCCCGATAGGGAGCCGCCCCCGCTAAATACCCCGGAATAATGACCGTCGGTAATGTCATGACTCATGCTCGAAAACAGCTGCTCCCTCATTATTGATGGGATAGTTGCCTTTCTCGCAATGCCAGAAAGCCCCAGACTGGCGCTAAAATTTCGCCCCAGGGACTCACTTATACCGGCACCGCTGGCCGCTCCGATGCCGGAAAGTGCTCTGTGGCACTATCCAGGTGTTTTAGCAAAGTGGCTTTGGGCAACGGTCCTTGAATGTGATCCCAAGGCAGCCCTTGATCAGGCGCCCAGTTGTCGTGCACATAAAACTCTAGCGGCGGCAGCTGTCCCTTCAGCTCCTTAAACGCGCGCTTATAGCTACCGAGGGAATCGCCAAACTCTCGCGCCTGTAGCAGCAGCGGCGGCAGGCGGCGGTCGCCTCGCGAAATCAACGCTTGAATAATTGACCAGTTGTAGCTTTCGGGGCGAAAGTCGATCCCATTGGGGCGCAAGCGTTTTTGCAGCAGTTTCAGTCGTTTTTCAGCCTGGCGATTGACGCCATACCACTGAAACGGCGTATGAGCCTTGGGCACAAAGGTGCTGCAGCCCAGCGTCAGACGAAGTCCCGGTGCGACCTTTTTGAGCTGCAGCATCAGCTCAGCAGTTGTTTCCAGATCTTCCGGCATTTCTCCGGGAATGCCTGCCATGCCATAGAGCTTCAGCGCGCTCAATCCGCCCGCTTTGGCATTCACTACGGCAGCGATAATGTCCTCGGTTTCGAGCTTTTTATTGACGATTTGGCGCACCCGTTCCGAACCGCTTTCGATCGCGATCGTGATGGACTTGGTGCCGTGGCGCGTCAGCGTTTCCGTTAGCTTGGGCTTGACCGTATTCGTTCTCACTGAGGCCAGGCTTAGCCGCACCGCGTCAAATTGCGGCTGGTTGAGATAGTCCAACAGTTCGTCGAAGTCGGGATGCTGCGTAACGGAAGCCCCCAAGAGTCCGAGACGATTCGTCACGGCCATCCCTTTCTCTACCGCTGGGAGCAAGCCTCCAGCCACAGGCGCAGTGCGAAACGGCAAGGTGAGATAACTGGCCAGGCAAAAGCGACACATTTCTGGGCAGCTGCGTACCACTTCCACCATGTAGATATTTTCCCTAGCCGCTTTTTCCGTCACGACCGAAGAGGCCGATAGAGTATTGCCGCGATAGGTTTGCTTTTGCAGCACTGCAGGAATATCAGCATCTAGGGGAGAGACCGCGATCAAAGGGCCGGTGGCACTGGCATAGGTCGGTTCGTAAAGTGAGGGCACATAAATGCCGGGGACTTGCGCCAGCTGTTTGAGTTGGGTGGCGCGATCGCAGCCCCGCACCGTTTGATAGGCATCAATAAAGGCATCCAGCACCACCTCGCCATCGCCCAATAGCAGCACATCAAAAAAGGCTGCAAACGGTTCCGGATTAGCGGTTAACACTGGCCCGCCGCCAAACACTAGCGGCTGCTCATTGCCGCGATCGGCGGCTTCAATCGGGATGTCCAACGATTCCAACATCGACAAAATATTGGCGTAGTCGAGTTCCCAAGACATCGAGAAGCCTAGTAGCTCAATAGTGCTCGGCAAAGATTCGTGGATATCGGTAAACCAGCGCGCGACAGCCAGGTCAGAACGCTGCGCCAGCATCGCCCAAATAATTTGATAGCCCAAGCTGGTGATGCCCACGCTGTACTCATTCGGAAAGGCAAACACCACCGGGGTTGCATTGCTGATCGGGGTCGCGGGGGTAAACAGTAATCGTTCAGCGTGAAAGGGCGCAGTCAAGGACAAGTATCTCCGTATTGGCAGGATGTCAGGGAAATTAGGGTGAGACGCAGTCCTTTACAGCCTAGACCAATCTTCGGGAATCACGGACAAACTGAGTACGCTCATCGACCCGGTATTTGCCCAAACGGCCAACGCGGTGAATCGCTGTCAATAAAGACACCCACGCCGTTGCGATGAGCCAGCCACTCAGCTGGACTGCGACCTTCAATCCGGCTTATCTGCGAACTTTACGGCTAACGGCTAACTTCTAGCTCTGGTCAAATGCACGGTTCCGCTTCATTGCCACTATAACTAACATGACAAGACATATACGTATCTGTCTCTGAACGGGTCTACAGCTTCCGCACTTAACTTCAGAGCCTGTGAATTTCACGTTTTTTCATGCTTTATCAATTCTTCAGGGCTCTCTTGAGAGTGCCTGAAAAGGTAATCCTCATCTTATGCAGCAGACCCCTTACAATGTGGTCGAACGACTACTTTTAGAAGAAACTGTGGTCGCGTCTCGCGACGAACTCATTCAGCAATCGCTTACAGCAGAGCAGCATAAATGTCTTTCTGCCGAGGCCCGTCAGTGGCTTAAGCAAGGCGCGGCCCAGCCGCGTCAGGGCAACATGATGGCGGCCATTGCCGACTTTCAAAAGGCCCTGCAGGCGTTTCAGACGTTGGCGCAGGTGCGTTCTGAAGCCAAGGTGCTATCAGTGATGGCACACCTGTGCTACAGCCTGGCCGATTATTTATGGGCAGTGGATTATGCCCGTCAAGGGCTAGAGCTGGCCCGTCGGTTATCGGACAAAACGCTCTTGCACCAAGCGCTGAGCTGTTTGGGGAACAGCTATCGCCATCTCGGCGATTTAGAAAAGGCCCAGAACTGCATGTCTCAGAGCCTAAGTCTGGCCCAGGAAATGGGGGATATCGAGGCGGAAATGCGTTCGTTGGGCAATTTGGCGCTGATTTATCGAGTGTCCGGCGAGTCCGAAAAGGCCGTCGTGCTTTACGAGCGCAGTTTGCTATTGGCCGAAACCCAAGATGACACGGTGACGTTAGAGCACATCTTGAGAAACTTGGGCAACGCTTACCATGCACTGGGTAATTCGCAAAAGACGATTGTCTACTACGATCGCCTGCTCCGACTCTGCCGCGATCGCATGGAAATCGTTGTGGTCAATAAAATCCTCCGCAATCTCCACAGCGCCTGCTATGCGATCGGCGATTACAGTCGAGCGGTTGTCTACCTACAAGAGCGACTACAGCTGGTGCGGCGGCTACAAGACCTCAGGGGCGAAGCGCAAACCCTAGAAAGTCTCGCCATTAACTACGACATCTTAGGCGAAGTCAGCAAAGCCCTACAGGCGCGAGAAGATCGTCTGAAAGCGGCCATGAAACTGCAAGATCCGCAGCTACAGCGCCAAGCCTTATCGAGTCTTAAGGTGGCCTGCATCGCTCAAGGTGATTTTGATCGCGTCAAGCGCTATCTCGACTATCTGACGGAATCGATTTAGAAGATTTCCCAGCATCGATGTGCCTTGCGTCATTCGACCGGTAATCAATAACAGCCACAGCATCTAGAGCGACCGGGCGAAAAGCCGTTGTTCTGTTTTGGCGATCAGGGATGATTTATACCGATTCTCTAAAACAAGGCTACAGATCTGGCTCCCTTGCCCCTCAGCTCCCCGGCATTTCCAAGATGGCATTGGAAGTCCGATCATTGAGAACTGGTATTAAACCGATTCTCCCAACTGGTATTAAACCAATTCTCCCAAACAGACGACAAACGCTCCCCTTGGGCTCCCCTACGTTGTTAAGAGGGTATTGGCAAATCATTGAGAATTGGCCTAACCCAGCACCTTTGCCTGATCGCTGAAATGGTCGGAAACGACGGCTGAAGCGATCCGTAAATCTGACCATGGGACTCAAAATCTAGGTAAACGCGATCGCGATTCACAGGGTGAACTTCTCAGCACCTCTGGGTATCCTCTGTTAGCATACGCTTGTCTCAAGGTTGATAGGTTGGAGCGATCTGACCTAGACATCAAACGACTGACGGTTGAATGTCTTCCGAGTCACCATGATGTGTCAACGGGTTACAAGCCCAGCCAACAGACAAGAAGCCCCAGGCGTGCTGTCTTTAAATTAAGCCAAGTCGTATTTTTAAGTTCAAAGAGGATGCCTTATGAAAGCCATGGTTCTGGCCGCTGGTAAGGGGACTCGGGTTCGGCCGATTACCTACACCATTCCGAAGCCGATGATCCCCATTTTGCAAAAACCAGTTATGGAGTTTTTGCTGGACTTACTCAAACATCATGGCTTTGACCAGATTATGGTGAACGTGAGTCACCTGGCCAATGAGATTGAGGGCTATTTTCGCGATGGTCAGCGCTTTGGCGTTGAGCTGGCATATTCCTTTGAAGGCCGCATTGAAGCTGGCCAGCTGGTCGGCGCTGCCCTGGGCTCTGCTGGCGGCATGAAAAAGATTCAAGAGTTTTCGCCGTTCTTTGACGACACGTTTGTCGTGCTGTGTGGTGATGCCCTGATCGACCTTGACCTCACCGAAGCCGTCCGACAGCATAAAGAAAAAGGCTCGATCGCCACGGTGGTAATGAAGTCTGTGCCCCTGAAGCAGGTGCCTAGCTATGGCGTCGTGGTGACTGATGACGATGGGCGCATCAAATCTTTCCAAGAGAAACCCAAGGTTGAAGAGGCCCTGAGCACTGATATCAACACGGGCATCTATATTTTTGAGCCGGAAATTTTCAACTACATCCCCGCTGGCATGGAGTACGACATTGGGGGCGATTTGTTCCCCAAGCTGGTGGCCGCCGGTGCGCCGTTTTATGGCATCCGGATGGATTTCGAATGGGTCGATATTGGCAAGGTACCGGACTATTGGCAGGCGATTCAAGATGTCATGACCGGTCAAGTGAAGCTGGTTGACATCCCCGGTGAAGAGGTCAAACCCGGCATCTTTACGGGCTTAAACGTCAAGGTCAATTGGGACAAAGTGGATATTCAAGGGCCCGTGTATATTGGCGCTCGAGCCCACATTGAAGATGGGGCCAAAATCGTTGGCCCAACGATGATTGGGCCGAACTGCTTAATCTGCAGCAACGCCATTGTCGATCGCAGCGTCATTTTCGAATATTCGCGGATTGGCTCCGGCGTGCGCCTAGTCGATAAGCTCGTGTTTGGTCGCTATTGTGTGGACAAAACAGGGGCCTCGATTGACATGCAGCAGGCAGCATTGAACTGGCTGATCACTGACATCCGCCAAGCCGAATTGGCCAAACCGCCGATCGAGCACCACGAAATTGCTGAACTGATGGGCCAGCAGCTCTAGCGCTGCGCGGATTAGCAGATATCGACATCCTGACCAACAATTTTCTCTGAATCCCTAGGGGCTGCGAGTTATCGCAGCCCCTTTTTGTGGGGCGGAATGTCTCTAACTAAAGAAAATTTTCCAGTCTGAGGCTGATGTTGGCGGTAAGAGGGTGGCGCAAATCTATTATCTTAAGAGGGTTCTACAATGCGGGAGTTTTGTAGACTGCAGGGTTATTTCAATGATCGCAGCGATCGCCGTTTGAGGAGATAAATATCATGGCCGATACAGCTACATACGTCACGCTGACCGATGAAAATTTTGAAGGTGAAGTCCTCCAAAGTGATGTGCCGGTAGTCGTCGATTTTTGGGCTGCGTGGTGCGGCCCTTGCAAGCTAATGAATCCGATTATTGATGGGCTGGCAGCGGATTTTGCGGGCAAGGCGAAGTTGGCCAAAATTAATATTGACGATTACGACGAACTCGCCAGTCAGTACCACATCATGGGGGTGCCAACCCTGCTCTTCTTTAAGGATGGCAATCTGGTCGAGCGCACCGAAGGTGTCATGGCCCAAGGCGCGATCGCCGACAAAATCAACACCTTGCTCTAGGGCATGTCATCCTTATTAACGGCCAAAAGCTTTAAGGTTAGGCAGTCCCTATCCGCACCATCAACTAGGGTGTGAACAACTAGGGTGTGAAAACAAGGCGTCGCTAGCCGACATCGGCTAAATGATGATAGCCCCTTGCAGTAGGGAGCATGCTCATAGGAATCAACAGTCGATTATCAGCCCCCCTCGTTGTGGCATAAGTCGAGACAACTGCCGGTCTGCCGGAATAAAGGGCACGATAGCGTGGTGTCTTTATTGGTAGTCCTAAACAAGTAATGATGCCTGTAAAGCGGCAGCCTTAAGTAAGAAGAGGTGCCGCAGGCGGTGAGTTTCAGGCGGATGTAAAAACTCCAGTTCTGAATCTGGATGAGGTTGAATAGCTGACTTCTCCGATCCCAGGCCGAATAGCAAAAAGCCCGTCATGCTGTTAAAAGACTGGGGTTATCTGATACCGATTTTCTAAAATAAATCAATCTGGCTCCCCTGTTCCTGGGCTCCCCGGCGTTTCCGTGATTACATTGGGAGTCCGATAACTGAGAACTGTCGTCACACCATCAAACAGGTTGATTGACTCAGGGCGAACAGGGCACATGGCAATGGGGCGAGGAGGCTGTTTGGGCAGGGCGATTGAGACTGATGGAACGTTGTCCCGACTGGGGAGCAATCACTGGCGGCGCTGGGGGCGATCGCTGAGCAGGCTCGGTGTAATCGTGATGGTGTGGTTCGCCATTGTGCTGCCCGGAGCGGCACAATTTCCGTCCCTAGACACGGCCCCCATCGTGTTAGACGGTCGCCCGCTATTTGAAATCGCCTCAACCAATCAAATCGAAGCAGATGAACGGGCCGAGGCAATTAGCGAAGTCTTAGAAGGGCAGGTCACCTCCAGCGATGAACTGATGGTGACGTTCGAAATTCGCAACAAAGCGCCCGTGATCGTGGTGAACGATCGCTACCTGATGACGGTTACCCAAGAAGATGCCCGCCTGAACGGCGCTAGCTCAACTCGGGTGCAAGCCCAACAGTGGACTGAGGTGCTCAATCGCGAGTTGGCAAAGGCACAGGAAGAGCGCAGCAACTTAGTCTTGCGGGAGCGCGTCATCATCGCCCTCGGAATTTTGCTGTTGGTGTTGGTGATCGATCGGGTCACGGGGTTTCTCTGGCGGCGATCGCTAAGGCCCATGCTGACAACGGTCACGACTCCCCATGACGATGGGCACACGCCGCCAGCCGGGCTCAATCTGTTGTTAGCGCTCTTGCTAAGCGTGATTCGCTTTGCCCTGTGGTTTAGCACCATTACCTACATCACGACGCTGTTTCCCTTTACGCGGCGCTGGAGCTATTTTTTACGGCGACAGGCGCTGTTCGGCTGTATCAAGCCCAACTTACGGCTGGGGCAAAATGAGTTTTCCATCGCTAGCCTGCTGATATTGCTGGGGCTACTGTTGGCGATCGTCGTGGTTTCGGGGATTGTGACTAACTTCTTGCGATCGCGGGTGCTGCGGCTAACGGGCATCGATCGCGGGTCGCGGGAAGCGCTCTCGGTGCTGATCAAATACACCCTGATTTTTGTCGGGGCCGTCGTGCTGTTACAAATTTGGGGGCTTGACCTCAGTTCGCTAGCCCTGATTGCCAGTGCCCTCGGGGTGGGGATTGGCTTAGGCTTGCAAAACATTGCCAAGGACTTTGGCAGTGGCATCGTTTTGGTTTTTGAGCGCCCAATCCTCGTCGGTGATTTTGTCTCGTTTGGCGAGTTTCAAGGCACGGTTGAACATATCGGGGCCAGAAGCACGGAGATTAAGACCCTTGACCAAATTTCGCTCATTGTGCCGAACTCTCGCTTTTTAGAGCAAGAGGTGATCAATTGGAGCCATCACAATCCGGTCTCGCGGATCCGCCTGCCTGTCGGTGTGGCCTATCACACTGAACCCAAAGAGGTGAAAGAGTTGCTGCTTGAGGTGTCTTATCACAATGCGC
>JBHJJI010000109.1:0-13024 GCA_050042805.1 Leptolyngbyaceae cyanobacterium | reverse complement strand
GGGGGGACTCGGGGGCACGGCGGCGCTCTATCTGGCCGTCGCCGGGGTGGGCAAATTGATTCTCGTGCGGGGCGGGGAGCTGCAGCGCGATGATCTCAACCGCCAGGTGTTGATGACCGATGACTGGGTGGGCCAGCCCCGCGTTTTCAAGGCTCAGGCCACGCTGCAGGCGTTGAACCCCGACATTGAAATTGAGGCGGTGTGCGAATACGTGGATGCTGACAACATCGACGCCCTCGTGCAGCGAGCTGATATTGCGCTCGATTGCGCCTTTGATTTCAAAGAACGGGATCTGCTGAATGCGGCCTGTGTGCGCTGGGGCAAGCCGATGGTGGAGGCCGCCATGAACAGCATGGAAGCCTATCTCACCACCATCGTGCCGGGGCAAACGCCTTGCCTCACCTGCCTATTTCCCGAAAAGCCCCAATGGGATCGCTGGGGCTTTGGGGTGCTGGGCGCGGTATCCGGTACCCTCGCCTGCCTTGCTGCCCTGGAGGCGGTCAAGCTGGTGACCGGCCTGGGGGAACCGCTGACGGGACAACTGCTCACGATGGATTTGGCCCGCGCCGAATTCGCCAAGCGGCGGCCCTACCACGATCCCAATTGTGTTGTGTGCGGCCCGCTGTCGCGTGAACGGCTGTCCGATCGCCTGACTGATGTTGCCCCGATTGCGCTCTGTTGAGTTTGCCTGTTGTCCTATGACCTGGATTGCTCTGTGTTTGTTTGGTTCGGCGGTTATCCTCTGGCGTCAGAGTCATCCCCAAACCGATGAAGTACACAAAATGCTGCACCTCACGGCAGCCTTGGTGAGTTTGATGGTGGGGCTGGCGATCGCCCCGCTGCTGCTCAAAATTTTGAGCCTGGTGGCCTTGCTGGCCTATCCCGTTTGCACCGCTAACGATCGCGTGTTGAAGCCGAGCTGTCCTCGCTTTTGCCTGTTACGCCATCAGTGCAAACCCCCGCGCCAAATGATCCCGTTACCGTTCTCCCGGCGCTAGCGGCGCAGCGCGACCCTGTCCGTTTCTCTTGATCCTGATTCCATTTATCTCAAAAGGAGACTCCCATGGCCGTTACCCTCACCGAACTCGCTGAACTCCGTCTCCGCACCTTTGTGCGCGGCACGCCCGATTATACGCCCGAGCGCGGCATTCGCCTCGCCGTTAAAGATGGTGGCTGTAACGGCTATGAATACGACATTAAAGTCGCTAACGCCCCCAACAGTGAAGACGAAATCGTCAACTCTGGCACGCTCAAGGTGTTTATCGATCCTAAAAGCGCGCCGCTGCTCGACGGGGTGGTGGTGGACTACATCGATAGCCTGCTGGAAAGCGGCTTTAAATTCACTAACCCCAATGCCGCTGACACCTGTGGCTGTGGCAAATCCTTCCAAGCCGCCGGTGACTGCAGCACCCCCGCTGGCGTGCCCTGTTCCTAACCGGGAGCGAATTTCCCTCCACTCTCCACTCTCTACCCTCCACGCCTTGCTCCCTTAGCTCCACTCCCCACGGAGAAATTCCATGACAACCTACCAAGTCCGTCTCATCAACAAAAAGCGGCAAATCGACGTGACGATTCCCGTCGATGACGATACCTACATTCTCGATGCCGCCGAAGAACAAGATCTTGACCTGCCGTTTTCCTGCCGGGCGGGCGCTTGTTCTAGCTGTGTGGGCAAAATTGTCGAAGGCGAGGTCGATCAAGAAGACCAATCGTTCTTAGATGACGCTCAAATCGAGAAAGGCAACGTTTTGCTCTGTGTTGCTTATCCCCGCTCTGACTTGACCATCAAGACCCACATGGAAGCGTATTTGGGCTAAGCGACGCTTTTTGGCTAGGGCGATCGCTCGTCCCCTCGCTCCTCTGCGCTTTGCCCTAGCCCTGTCTATTCGCCTATCCCCTCGCTTCAAAAAGCTGGTCTCAATCTTGCACCCTAATAGGAGTCGAACCATGGCAAAAATTGGACTTTTTTACGGCAGCACCTCTGGTGTCACGGAAGAAATTGCCGAAAAGATACAGGAAGCGATCGGTGAAGATGTCTGCGACGTTTACAGCATGGAAGAAGATTTTGATGACGTTGACGATCTGCTGAAATACGACTACCTGCTGCTCGGCTGCTCGACTTGGGGCGCGGGCGAAGTGCAAAACGATTGGCGCGAACCACTGTTTGATATTGAGGTGGATAAGCCCGACTTTTCCGGCAAAACGATCGCGCTGTTTGGTCCTGGCGACTGTCAAGGTCATAGCAAGCACTTTGTCGGTGCCCTTGGCACGCTGTACGACCAATTCAAAGCGGTGGGGGCTAAGCTGGTCGGTGCCGTCTCAACGGCTGACTACGAGTTTGAAAAGTCAACCGCGATTCGCGACGATAAGTTCGTCGGCCTCCCCCTCGATGAGGTCAACGAAAGCGAAAAACCCGATCAGCGAATTGCCGATTGGCTAGAACTGCTCAAGGCCGATTTTCCGATCCCGGCAACCTGACCGGGCTGATCTGAGTGCCGCCATGTCCCCGTCTGCCCCAGTTGCCCCATCGGGTCTGGCAGGTGGGGCCGTCGTCTCTCACAGGCTCCCTCGGATTGATAGATTGGCAGGTCGGCATTGACTGCGATAGCGGTGGTGCCTCAACCTCAGTCTGGGCTTCATCGCTGCCTCTCTTGAGAGACGGTCACGGGATGCGTGCCCGTTTTTTAGGACTACTCACCATACGGAAGGACGAGGAAACTCGTTGACACGCAAAATGTGTTGTGACTTTTTGAAGCGATGGCCCCTCCCGACATCACCTGCTACCCCGGCGGATGCTGCGCACTTTCAGCGGCGCTGGACGGACTACTATCAAGCCGTTAAAGGTCGTCCCCCGCGGGCCACGTTGATCACCGCCCTGGATCATTTCGAATCGGCGGCAACCACCGCTCGCGCCGCGCTGGGCAATGCCATTGATCTGGGCTGCGGCGATGGCCGCGACACGGTAGAGCTGCTGCGGCGCAACTGGCGCGTGTTGGCGATTGATGGTGAGCCGGAAGCGATCGCCCAGCTGCGACAGCGCCCCGACGTTGATCGCACCTATCTCGAAACGCGGGTGCAAAAGTTTGAGGATATTGTGCTGCCGCCCGATGTTGACCTGATCAACGCCAGCTTCTGCCTACCCTTCTGTGCGCCCGCTCAGTTCGGCGAACTCTGGGAAGAAATTGTGCTGGCCCTCAAGGTCGGCGGCCGATTTTGCGGTCATCTCTTTGGCGAGCGCGATTCTTGGGCTGCCTATGGCGATATTAGTGCCCACACGCGATCGCAGGTGGAGACGCTGCTGCAGCCCTTCACGATTGAACTGTTAGATGAGGAAGATCACCCCGGCAAAACCGCTTTGGGTGAAGAAAAACACTGGCACCTGTTCAACATCGTTGCCCGCAAGCGTTAAGTGATCGCCACCCACCCAGGATCAGCAGAGGTTGAGGGGCGATCGATGCCCCTTGACCGTATTTCAATGCTCAGATCGCTGCCCTCACAACGACCGTCTGCGTGGACTAGATACACCTGATTTGACCACACCCGACAAGACATTCCCCGTGCTAATTCGCCCATCAGACTGCCATCCCAAAAATCTCAGCCTGTGCGCTCATTAATTAATTTTGGCTCGGTTGAATGGAGCAATGAAGTCTGTAAGCTTGAGCTTTATTCTGAATCAGACATCTC
Organism: Leptolyngbyaceae cyanobacterium; assembly: GCA_050042805.1. Lineage (GTDB taxonomy): Bacteria > Cyanobacteriota > Cyanobacteriia > Phormidesmidales > Phormidesmidaceae > Halomicronema. The sequence goes on along the minus strand of JBHJJI010000109.1, from coordinate 9,340 downwards.
ATGCAATGGGACGTCTTTCGGGGCTGTCAAAGATTGGCTAGAGAGGAACTAAAATATCACGAGAGGCTCAATGCCAAATCTGCTACTGCTTAACTATTGATCGCCGTCGGGGCCTGCCACCTGCTGCCGGTATTAACCAGGAAGCCCCACCCGCGTGAGACATTCCTCAAGCTGGGTAACCGTCAATGCTTAGCATAAAGAAAACATTTGATCAGTGATTTTTTCAGGTGAATTACTCTGCTGCGTCAAGCATTTAACAGGAAGAAACGAACTTGTGAAAACAGCCGCATCCTCAAAGGTAAAAATATGTGAAAAAACCGATGTTAAGAGGGCTGCAAACAAACAAAAGATAAAATAAAAATGCCTTTATCGATACAGTCTTTTGGTCATAAAACTGGCGAAATAGTCTTAAGAGAAAACAGATGTGTGAGTGATTCTCGGCGAGGCCAGGAACCTGTCCAGACTGTGGTGCTGGGGTGAGGTGAATAATCGCTTGAGAGCAAGCTGCAGAATCTGGCTGTGAATCATGACTCTGTCCGTATCGTGATCTGAATCTGAATATTGAGATCACAGCAAGTGGGTTGGGTCATTCCGGTCAAGGCGCTCGATGCCGCCTCTGGGCTAATCTCATGCTTGGCTCAAGGTTGTTGCAGGCCACCTGCAGACCCGTGCTCCGTTCATTTTGATTTGCTGATATAGGAAACTCGTTCTATGCATGTCGCAAAAGACATTACCCAACTCATTGGCCGCACTCCGCTGGTGCAGCTCAACCGCATTCCTCAAGCCGAGGGCTGTCAGGCACAGATTTTGGTCAAGCTAGAGGGCATGAATCCGGCGGCCTCGGTGAAAGATCGCATTGGGGCCAACATGGTGCACGCGGCGGAAACGGCGGGCACGATTTCCCCCGCTGAGACCGTGCTGGTGGAACCGACCTCGGGCAACACCGGTATTGCCCTGGCGATGGTGGCAGCGGCGAAGGGCTATCGGCTGATTCTCACGATGCCGGAGACGATGAGCCTAGAGCGGCGGGCCATGCTCAAAGCCTATGGAGCGGAGCTGGTGCTGACCCCCGGCAACCTGGGCATGAAGGGCGCGATCGCTCAAGCCCAAGCGCTGGTCGAGCAGCTGCCCAACGCCTTTATGCCCCAGCAGTTTGAGAATGCGGCGAATCCCCAAATTCACCGCGAAACGACGGCTGAGGAGATTTGGGCCGATACCGATGGGTTGGTCGATATCGTCGTCGCGGGCGTGGGCACCGGCGGCACCATCACGGGTCTGGCCGAGGCGCTGAAGTCGCGGAAATCTGGTTTGCAGGCGATCGCGGTTGAACCCACCAGTAGCCCGGTGCTATCCGGCGGGGAACCGGGTCCACACAAGATTCAGGGTATTGGCGCGGGCTTTGTGCCCGGCGTGCTACAGGTGGATCTCATTGATGAAGTCGTCACGGTGGCCGATGATGAGGCGATCGCCTATGCTCGCCGCCTGGCCCGAGAAGAAGGCTTACTGTCCGGCATCTCGACCGGGGCGGCGTTGGCCGCCGCGATCGCCGTCGGCCAGCGACCCGAAAACGCTGACAAGCTGATCGTCATGATTCAGCCCAGCTTTGGTGAGCGCTACCTCAGTACGGTGCTGTTTAAAGATCTAGAGCCTGCTTATCCCAGCTTGGTGCCCGACAGTCTACCGGCTCAATATCAGCCCAGCTCTGCCTCCTAAGGCGGCGACGCTGCAATCACTGTTCCTAGAACAACTTGTCTGTGAGGGTTTGGCCGCGCCAAAGTATCTGTTTAGCGTGCTCGTAGGATCCCCCGCTGTCGCCGCCCCCTTAAAAAGGGGGCTAGCCACTCACGGGCTTGGACTTCCCCCTTTTTAAGGGGGATTGAGGGGGATCGGCAGTAGCTGGATGCTAAACAGATGCGCGCCAACCCTCAGTGATTTTGACCGACTTGCTAACCCTCCCTACCCCCAAAAAACATGACAGATACTACTCCCCAGGCTGATGCGACCACGCCACGTCAAACCCGCTATTTCGCCCTGGTTGATCGCTTGCTAGCCTGCCCCAATGGCGAAGAACCCGAGATCCTCAATGCCGAGTCCGACCTGCTCGACGCCGAGTTTGTGCAGGTGTTGATGCAAACGGCCAGCTACTTTGCCCATCAAGATAATGGTGATGCCGCCAAGTTTTTGATTTTTATCGCCCGTGAACTCAGTCACCAGTTGGGGCTCTATCCCCAAACGCCAACGCCAGCGCCATCCCAACCCTGACCCTGAGGTGTCTCGATGAAACGACGACAAATCTCGCTGTGGCTCTCGCTGGCAGTGCTGACCGGCGGGGGCGCGATCGCCTGTGGTATGCCCCCGGCTTCCACGCCACCGGCGGCTGAACTCACGGTCACGGATGAGCCGGTGGCGCTGACCGTTTCTGCCGCGGCGAGCGTGCAAGATGCGCTCAAAGATGCTCAAGCGGCCTATCAAGACGTCGCCCCCCATGTCACGATCACTTACAACTTCGGTTCGTCTGGTTCCTTGGCTCAGCAAATTACTCAGGGCGCGCCGACAGATGTGTTTCTCTCCGCCTCGACTAAATGGATGGATGAGGTGGAAGCCCAAGACCAGATTCAGCCGGGCAGCCGGCAAGATCTACTGCAAAACGATATTGTGCTGGTCGTGCCACCGGGCGAGACTGCCATTAAGGCGTTTGCAGACTTGGCGACCGGAGCTGTGGATAAAGTGGCGATCGGAGAGCCGGACAGCGTGCCCGCCGGGCGTTATGCCAAAGAAACCTTGACGTCGTTAAATCTGTTTGAGCCACTGCAGCCACAGCTCGTGTTTACCAAGGATGTGCGGCAGGTGCTGGCCTATGTTGAAACCGGCAACGTTGATGCGGGCCTGGTGTATGCTACCGATGCTCAGCTGTCTGACCAAGCTCAGGTTGTGGCGACTGCAGCGGCGGATACCCATGCCCCGATCATTTATCCGATCGCTGTGGTGCAGGATACGGATCAGGCTGCGGCAGCTCAGGCGTTTATCGACTTTTTGGCCAGTGAGACTGGGGTGGCGATCTTTCAAGGGTACGGTTTCGCCATGGCGGAATAAGCGTTGGCACTCCCGGCATCCTGAGGCCTGATCACACGCATGCTGCCCACGTTCCACCAGCCGCCTGCCATGCTTGGGCACCTTCTTCGTCCTACTGCTCTATTGCTCCTGTGCCCATGCCCGCCGACCTGTCTCCTCTGTGGATCTCCCTCAAAACGGCGCTGACGGCGACCCTGCTGGCAGCACTACTGGGCATTGCTGCGGCGCGGTGGATGGTCAGCGATCGCCGCCGCGCCCACAGGTGGATCGACGGCCTCTTGACGCTGCCGCTGGTGCTGCCACCCACGGTGGTTGGGTTTTTGCTGCTGTTGCTCTTGGGCAAAAATAGTCCCGTCGGACAACTCCTCGACCAGCTGGGGATCACAGTGATTTTCACCTGGACTGCCGCCGTGATTGCCGCGACGGTTGTGGCCTTTCCGCTGATGTATAAGACCGTGCTGAGCGCCTTTCAGCAGATTGACCGCACGCTGATCAGCTCGGCCCGCACCCTTGGCGCGTCAGAATGGCGCATCTTTTGGCAACTCTTGCTGCCGTTGGCTTGGCCGGGCGTGTTGGCGGGTACAGTCCTGGCGTTTGCCCGCGCCTTGGGCGAGTTTGGGGCCACGCTGATGGTGGGGGGCAGCATTCCGGGGGTGACGCAGACCATGCCCATCGCCATCTTTTTTGCGGCAGAAGCGGGCCGCATGGGGGTGGCGCTGGCTTGGGTCTTGCTGATGGTGGCGATTTCGCTGGTGGTTATTGCTGGACTCAATCGCGGCGATCGCCGATCTCACTTCACCACCGCGCGGCCCAATCCTTTCCTACGACGACTGTTCGACCAGGTGTATTTTGGCACCGCGCTTAACCTGCCCTTAGAGCCATCGCCGGCATCGCGGCCTCAGCCGCTCGCGATCTCGGCGGTGGACTTTGTGGCATCCGGGCCGGCGGCTGGCCGGGCTCACCCTGCGGCTACTAAACCTAGCGCTGCCTTCGAGCGCAGCACTCCAGACTCCACGGGTTATCCTCCGTTCGCCTCTTCGGCTCAGTGCTCTCCGGTGGAATTGCAGGTCAACATTGAGAAGCAGATCCCCGGTTTTCATCTACAGGTGCAGTTTGACACTGGGGATGAAACCCTCGGTCTCTTGGGGGCTTCGGGGTCGGGTAAAAGCATGACCCTACGCTGCATTGCCGGGTTAGAAACTCCATCCGTCGGGCATATCATCCTGAATGGGCGGGTGCTCTTTGATGTCGACAAGCGAATCGACGTGCCCAGCCGCGATCGCAAGGTGGGACTGGTGTTTCAAAACTATGCGCTGTTTCCTCACCTCACCGTGGCGCAAAACATTGCCTTTGGCATGCAGGCGATTCCCAAACCTCAGCGCCCTGCCGCTGTGGCGAACTATCTCACCATGATGGAGCTAACCGGGCTGGGCGATCGCTATCCTCATCAGCTTTCGGGGGGGCAGCAGCAGCGGGTGGCCCTGGCGCGAGCGCTGGCGATTCAGCCTGACATTTTGCTGCTCGATGAACCGCTTTCCGCCCTGGATACCTACCTACGCAGCCAAATTGAGCGGCTGCTGATCGAGGTGCTTTCCACCTATCCCGGCGTGTCACTGTTCATCACCCACAAGCTCGAAGAAGCCTACCGGGTCTGCACGGATCTGCTGGTGTTGGGCAACGGTCGCGCGATCGCCCAAGGGCCAAAAGAAACCATCTTTGCTCGCCCCCCGACCTATCAAGTCGCCAAGGTGACGGAATGCAAAAATTTTGCCCACGCCCGCGTCCTCCAAGACGATCACATCGAAGTTTTTGAGTGGGGCTGTGCGCTCCGAGTGATTGCCCCAATCCCTGTTGGCCTGAATTATGTCGGCATGCGCGCCCATCACATCCAGTTTGTGAGGTTAGGTGATCTCCCCAATACCTTTCCCGGCTGGCTGGCCATGGCCAGTGAAACTCAGCACCGAGTCAGCCTCTATCTCAAGCTCCACAGTCCCCCCACCTCGACTCAGGACTATCACTTGCAGGCAGAAGTCTATCGCGATCGCTGGGATCTCCTGAAGGGCCGTCCTCAACCCTGGCACATCCACCTCGACCCCACCCAACTCATTTTGCTCACCGATTGAGTCATCCCGTTGCTCTGGGCGGCAGCAACCAGTGGTGGCTGGCTGGTGGAGGGTAGAGTCTTCAGGGTGCAAGGAGGAAAGTGGAAATGGGTAGCAATGTTTTCGGCAGTCGGCATGAACTCCGAATTGCCGGTACGTGATCCCGTTCCCGCGCCCCCCAGCTCCCTTGCCCTTCCGCCCCGCCTCACTCCCCACCCTCTACTCCCTACCCCCCACCCCTTACCCTCCACAGCCCCATTTAGTAAGAAACCTAAACACAGTCTTATTTTTGGAACACAGACCGCCCGTTGAGAAAAGATTTTGGCTAGACTAATTTCAACACGTTCGATGGCCTGCTCATCATTCACGCTGCTGAGTTGATGTCCTGCAGCTTTGAGTCATCTACCCGACTGCCTGCGCCCACCTTCGTTGACTTAACCTATGACCTCTTCTGCCAACCGCCGCTCCCCTTCGCCGCTGGATCTTGTTCAGGGGGTGATTGCGACCTCCCTGTTGACAGCATTTGCGATCGCGAGTCCCGTTCGGGTGCCGACGGCTGAGGCGATCGAGGTTTTAGAAGATAATCCCAAGGCCGTGCTCGATGAAGCGTGGCAGTTGGTACATAGGGAGTATGTCGATTCCACCTTTAACCAAACCGATTGGCTCGCTGTGCGGCAACGCCTGCTGAGTCAGGAATACAGCTCGACGGAAGCGGCCTATACCGCCCTGCGAGAGGAGCTGCGTCGTCTCAATGACCCCTACACCCGATTTTTAGACCCGCAAGAGTATTCCGATCTCTCTGACCAAACCGCCGGAGAAGTCTCTGGGGTAGGGTTGCAGCTGCGCCGCGATGATCAATCTCAAGGGATTTATGTGACGGCGGTGTTAGATGACTCACCCGCAGCGGCCAGTGGTCTGCAGGCGGGCGATCGCATTTTGTTAGTCGATGGCCAATCGACCGAGCGCTTGAGCACAACGGGCGTTTCGCGACTGCTGCGGGGGGCCGATGGTTCACAGGTCACCCTCACCTATTCGCGACAGAGCAGCCAGCCCAACTCGGTGATTTTGACCCGCGCCCGCCTCGAACTGCCGACCGTAGCCCACCAGCTCAAAGAGGTGAACGGCTACCGCATTGGCTACATTCGTCTGGATGAGTTCAATGGCCACGCGACGGAGCAAATGGTCGATGCCATCACAACCCTGACGGAACAAAATGCCGAAGCCTTTGTGTTAGACCTGCGCAGCAACCCCGGCGGCTTGCTCTCAGCCAGTATTGAAATCAGCCGCCTGTGGCTGCAGCGAGGGCCGATCGTGCTGACCCTCGATCGCGATGGCGACCCGGCAGAAATCAGCGCCAACCGCTCAGCCCTGACGGATTTACCAATGGCAGTATTGGTCAACAGTCGGTCTGCTAGCTCTAGTGAAATCTTGACCGGGGCGCTTCAAGACAATGACCGGGCGACGGTGGTGGGCACGACCACCTACGGCAAAGCCCTGGTGCAGTCGCTCTATGGTCTCTCCGATGGGTCGGGCTTGGCCGTGACGATCGCTCACTACTACACCCCCAACGGCACCGACATCAGCGAACGCGGTATTACCCCAGATATTGAGGTAGATTTGAGCAACATTGAACTGCAGGCGCTGTTTAATGATCCAACCCGCTTAGCCTCTGAGCAAGATGTACAGTTTGTGCAGGCGGTGTCGGCACTGGAGTCCACCATTCAAAGCTATCGGGCGACGCCGTCTGCCCCCAGTCAGTTAGGTCTCTTCCCGAACGAATAAGGTCAAGTTCGGAAGTCTGTATAAAATTTGTCGCTAGGATTCAGAGTCGCTGCAGGCCTTTTCTAAAACTTTTGGCAGCTAGCATCTTGACTGAAGCCAATCGTCAATACTTTGTAAGAAATGCTGTAGTGGGGATACGGTCGAGTTAGAGAGGGCACGGCGCTGAGTAGAGGGATCTTGCCAAGCGATCGCCAGTTTGAGCACGAGCGTTTCTTCTCGGGGCGATTTCAATTTCAGGTGCATAAGCCGCCAGGCCTGCTTGTATTGAAGAGCCCATTTGAGTTAGCACCTCGCGTTATCGACTCTCACCGTGCCTGTTTCTCGCAGGTACGCTGTGCCTCGCTCATCACTTCGTCTCCTTGGGGTGTGAATCTCAAATAACCACGGATGGCATGACAGGTATCAGCAAGCCAACCCACTTGAGATGCAGGCCATAAGCGGAGCGCACCGTCGAAGCCGCTGCTGACGATGGTTTTGCCATCCGTGCTAGCGGCGACGGCGAAAACCATGTCCTCATGTTGTTGAAAAGGTTGACCGATCGCGTTACCTTCCATATCCCAGAGGCGTACTGTGCCATCGCGGCTACCACTGACAATCGTGCCTTTGCGATATCCATACTCACGATCAATATCGTATCTGTCGGGCATAACTGTAACCGAAAATACGGTGTCTTCATGGCCTCTAATAGTTTGGACAGGAGGATTGCCGCGCAGATTCCACAGACTCAGCTTGCCATTAGCCCGACCACTGATGAGGGTCTCACCATCGAGACTAAAGGCCAGCGAATGAACTGCATTTCTGCTGGCTTGCAAAAGTTGCTCAACCTGGCTGCCATTGATATTGGTCGCAGAACCCTCACCGCCATCCTCTTGAACAGGTAGGTCAATCGGGTTTCCCTGCATATCCCACAGACGCAAACCGTCATAACCGCCGCTGGCAATGGTTTTACCATCAGGGCTCACAGCGATCACTGCCACCTCAAATCTATGTCCCTGTAAGGGATTCCCAATCGGGTTGCCTTGGATATTCCAAAGGCGCACGGTGCCATCTTGACCGCCGCTCACAATGGTCTGGCCGTCAGGGCTAAAGGCGACGGAAAGAACACCACCTTCATGGCCTTGAAAAGGCTGCCCGATCGCATTGCCCTGCAGATCCCAAAGGCGCAGCGAGCCATCACTACTACCGCTCACAATAGTCTGACCGTCAGGGCTAAACGCCACGGCGTAGATAGCACCCCTACGCACTTGGAAGGGTTCACCTATCAGGGTAGGCCGCCAAGCATCATCCTTTTCCCAAAGGTGCAGTGTGCCGTCTCGGTTGCCACTCACAAAGGTTTGCCCATCGGGACTAAATGCCAGCGCATCAATTACTCCTTCATACTCAGCACGAGCCAGATAGTACTGAGCGTCTCCGAAAGTCTCCAGAAAAACGGCTTCCTGTTGCTGGGGAAACGTGATCAGATCCTCTGACGTTAAATTTGGGAACCTCACAAAGGGGGAGCGGCTCAGCCCGATCGCCGCCAAGGAATTTGCCAAGCTTCTGGGTTCATCAGTTTCGGCCAATTCGCGCGCTGTTGCGGCGTACTGATGCATTCGCCGTCGTTCAGCCTGATGAACTTTGCTCAGTACCAGTCCACTTAGGATAGTGTTGAACAGCAGTCCGGCGATTAACCCCACCATCTCTAGCCGCTTTTGTCTGCCTGCCTGCTTTTCCACTTCTTGAAAACCCCAAAAGGTTCTTTGACACATACATTTTATTGACAAGAATAGTGGAGTCTGGCCCCAATCCGAGAAACTCAGTTGCTATTAACGCGATGTGCAACTTTCCTGAAAGGCTTGTCAAGCCTGCATTCGCCCACCCTGCAGAAAGAGCCCAGCTCGACTCCCTAGCCCTTCTCCCACCCACTCGATCCGCAGCCGATGCTGGTGCAAACCCTCTATACGGTGCCGGTGACGCGGGGCGCGCACTCAATGGTGGTGATTCCGTAGCCGTTCTAAAAATTTGGCCAGGATAGTTTTACTGATAGTGGCGATAAATCATCCAGACTCTTTACCAGTCCCAGCACCTACCCTCTATGGGATGCACGAAATCTCTACTCCTCATTGTGGACATTGATTTGTCGATAGTCATAAATTAGCCGCCAGCCTGCAGGACATTGGAGCGATCTCTGTTATTAGCCTGTCTGTGCTGCTAGAGCGTTTACCGCTGGATGCAGTCGCCGTTTGTGGATAAAGTTACTCTTTTGGGTAGTCCTTAAGAGGTAAGGATATGTGGCCATGAACCGATGCGATCACTGTCGCTAACTTGGTAACTGTGGTCTGATGATGCTCTCTGAATGCCATGTCTACCCACCGACTGTCTTGTCCTGCTTGCGCCTCTCAACG
>JBHJJI010000108.1:0-13651 GCA_050042805.1 Leptolyngbyaceae cyanobacterium | reverse complement strand
TTTTAGTCAAAGCGATCAGAAGGCATCCACCAGGTTAGGTCAGTTTGAGTCTGCACGGTCAACGTAGTCCTAATTTTAAAAATGTACGCATATGTACCCAACATCTTCGGCTAATCAGGCACGCCCATTCCTCACGTGGCAGAGGATTTCTGACTGGGCTCAAGAACATTATCGTTGCCGTACCTTTGTCAAAGACGAGCGGATTCCGTCACGACCCGGTCTGCTTTATTTAGTCCAGCGCGGGGCCGTCAGACTCACGGGCAGCGCCCAACTCGGCCTCGGCGTCGCCGGTGAAAGTGAAGAAGATATGGCATCAACGCCCTTGATGGCCCAAGACGAAGAGGCCTTTCTCGGCTTTGTCGGCCCCGGCCAACCCTTCGAAATCATTGCCCAGTCTCCGTTCTCTCTACACCGCTTCGCCCATGTGGATCAAACCGCAGTCATTTGGCTGTACTGGCATGATTTGGACAACTGGCCACATTTTCGCCGTGAAGTGTTAGAAGCCTTTCGCCATCAGCATCAGCGCAAGCTGCTTTGGCTCAGCACGTTGGGACAGCGCCGCACGATCGATCGCCTGATCGGGTTCCTCACACTGCTCATCGAAGAGTTTGGTGAAGCTTCCGCTGACGGCTACTATCTTCCCTTTCCGCTGACCCATGCGCAGATTGGCAGTGCCATCGGCTCGACCCGAGTCACCGTCACCCGCCTGATGGGTAAGTTGCGTCAGCAAGGCATTATCGCCGCCCATGGCGATGGTCTGATTTGTCTACCCGGTGAGCTGCCTTTAAGCCAAGAAGCCTAAGCTTCACCGTGACCGGTGGCAACGGCGATCGGGGCGAAGCTGGCCTACCGCCGACGGGTTCTGGTGTCCGCCGAGGCGCGGCAGTGATGGGGGATTGCCAGACATGTCATTTTGAGAAGACACACTATAGGATAGAGATCCTGAGCGCAGGCTGATTGTTGATTCTCTGGTAATAGCCGGGTCGTCCTCCTGCCTGTCAGTTTTTAGGAGGCGAGGCTACTGTGAAGTTTGTTGATTTAGTCGAAGTGACCGTGATCGGTGGCAACGGGGGTGACGGCCTGGTGTCCTTTCGCCGTGAAAAGTATGTGCCTGCGGGTGGGCCCTCCGGGGGCAATGGCGGTCATGGCGGCTCGGTTTATTTAGTCGCAGAGTCCAACCTGCAAACACTGCTCGATTTTCGCTATGCCCACGAATTCAAAGCCAAGCCTGGGGCGCGGGGTGGGCCGAGTAACCGCACGGGCGCTTGCGGCGAAGATCGCTATATCGAAGTGCCCTGTGGCACGACCATCTATGACGCCGAGACGGATCAATTGCTCGGTGATTTGGTGGTGCCGAAGCAGACGCTACGGGTGGCGGCAGGGGGTAAAGGCGGCTTGGGCAACAAGCACTTTTTGAGCAACCGCAACCGTGCTCCAGAATATTCCTTACCCGGTTTAGAGGGCGAAGTGCGACGCATCCGCTTAGAGCTGAAACTATTGGCAGAGGTCGGCATTATTGGGTTGCCGAATGCGGGCAAATCCACGCTGATTTCAGCGCTCTCAGCCGCGCGACCTAAGATTGCTGATTATCCATTCACAACCCTCGTCCCCAATCTCGGCGTGGTGCGCAAACCAACGGGTGATGGCACGGTCTTTGCCGATATTCCAGGTTTGATTGCGGGGGCTCACGATGGTTTGGGCTTGGGCCATGAATTTTTGCGTCATATCGAACGGACTCGCCTGCTCCTCCATTTGGTTGACGCCACCGCGCCTGACCCGGTGAACGACTATCGCATCATTCAGGAAGAACTCGCGGCCTATGGTCATGGTTTGAGCGATCGCCCCCAATTCTTAGCCATCAACAAAATTGATGCGATGTCAGCTGAGGATGCTCAAGTATTGACCGAACTGATGGCAGAAGCGACGCAGCAGCCAGTGTTTGCGATTTCGGCAGTGGCGCGGCAAAACTTGGACGATCTGCTGCAAACCATTTGGGACAAGCTGGACGAACTGGGGCCGGTGGAAGCGCCAGTCGAGTTAGTGACTGAAGTGACGCTGGATAACAGTTCGGCGATCGCTGAGATGCCCCCACCCGATGACAGCCCCAGGCCAACAAACGTCGAAGTCCCCGCTTCAGCACCATCAGAAACACAACCCGTCAGTTTTTAAGACCGATACTGCAAAACAAGACGACAACTGAATCTAGTCCCGCGGCTCCTTGGCCTCTCGGCGTTGCCACGGTTGCTTTGGGAGTCCGATCACTGAGAATTGGGATTAAGGTTTGTAGATTTGTGACCGGAGTGGAAACTTCTGATGCAAGAACTCCGTCATCGATGATTGACTAGGAACAATCGGGTTCAGCGATCGCTTCAGGAGAACAGAGCAATGGCGCATAGATGGCAAGGGTTCACTACTGCAGTATTAGTCGGCAGCTTGGCAGTCGCGATGGGCGCGGCAGGCGATCGCGCTGGGGCGCAAACTGAGCCAGACTCTGAGAATCCGGATGCCGAAGAAGTTGAGACACCTGAACCGACGGCTGAGTCGGATGAGGCACGGTTTACTTGCCAACTCCAAAACGGTGAATATACCGTGATGTATGCGCCGACCAGTCAACCGGGAGCAATGTATGCCTGGGCGACCCCCGCTGACATGGGTAGTGCCTGGCCCGCAGACCGGCGCTGTGCTGAAATCAGTCGCCGTCTCGAAGAATATCGTCCCGATGGCCTGTTAGAACTCCAAACTGGTCAGGAGAACGGCTACAACACAGTTTGTGTCACGACGGAATCAGTCCCTAGCTGTCGCATCGTGTTTACGGTGCCGCCGGGTCAAGACCCCGTCATCACTCGGGATATGGTGTTTGACAATCTGGTGCTGGCGGATCAAGGTCAGACCACCGATGGCGTTAATACCTTTGTCGAAGGTGACAACATCTTAGATGGCCTGGGGGATGTGCTGGGCTTGCCCTCTGGTCGCTCTAGCAGCACCGGCAACATTAATCTGCAGCCCTTCCTGGATTCAGCCGATGGTGGCACCGGTACGCAACTGAATAACAATACGGGTCGTCCCCTGAATCCCGATAACTTTTGATTCTGTCAGGTGAGTACCTTAGGATGAAAGGCGCACGTAAAGCGGCTTGACTCCATGACGGCAACGGGAACACACAAACCAGCTTGGGCTGGGGATGACTTTTTGTCTAAGGTCGTGAATCGGTTGATTCAGACTAAACCCTTATACGCTTTGATGAAGCAGCAGGCCCGGCAAGTCTTGATCAAGACGGCTGAGAAAAATGGCATTCCCTGGCGTCAGACTTGTGTTGAGTTTGAGTCGTCCGATATCAAGGCGCTATTGCCCGCCATTGAGAACACTGGCGTCACCTATCCCACTTACTATCAGGTGCCGTTTCACGCCTACGACGCCGGTAATCTCTGCTGGCAGGCGGCCTTTGAAGCCGAGTCAGCCACCTACTCAATGGCGCTGCGCGTCTGGCCCGATGAAGAGTTGACCTGGCAAGCGGCACAAGACCGGCTGAGGGGCACCTTTCACGAGGTGTTAGGAGACTATCGGCCAGATCCGGTGGCCCATTTGTTAGATATGGGCTGTTCGGTCGGCATCTCGACGTTCACCACCCACCGCTTTTTGCAGCAACGACAGACGGCCCCGATCGCCACGACGGGGTTAGACCTGTCGCCCTACATGCTGGCCGTGGCTCAAACCCGCGATACCCACAAAGAAATTGCCCAATGGCGACACGCCTTGGCCGAAGATACTGGACTGCCCACCGCCACCTATGACGTGATCACGCTGCAGTTTGTCACCCACGAATTGCCTCGGGTGGCGGCTCGCGCCATTTTCCAGGAAGCGCTGCGACTGTTGACACCGGGAGGCACATTGGCGATCGCCGACAACAATCCCAAGTCTGAGGTAATTCAAAACCTGCCACCGGTGCTGTTTACCCTGATGAAAAGCACCGAACCCTGGAGCGACGATTACTACACCTTTGATATTGAAGCCGCCCTTGCCGAGATCGGCTTTCAGCGCATTGTCACGCAAGAAACCGATCCCCGCCATCGAGCGATCTTGGCGCAAAAGCCGATGGCAACTGATGGCTGATAGCGAGTAGAGCACAGCCAAGTTTAGCGATTGCAACGATTGGTGCCGCAGCTTTGCAGCTTTGCGTCATCTCATTATCTAAACCGTCAGAAACGGTTAGAACCCGCTCTGTAGGGGCCTCTAGCCCATAGCTCAGAAGCGTGACCGAATCTGGCAAAACTGACCGGTGTTGGCGTCCAATCATTTCGGTAGGGAGATTCTTACGGTGGGGGTTTCACCCCCTAGACGGGCATTTTTGAAGGGAGGGCACAGCCGACACGGTGGCCTTAACACATCGGTTAGAGGCGGAATTATGACGGGCGATCGCATTCGGTTAGCACAGTTTGGCGTCGGGCGATGGGGCAACCATCTGCTGAGAAACTTTTTGGCCCTGCCCACGGTTGAGGTCGTCGCTGTCGTCGAGCCCCGCACCGAGCAGCACGCTGAGATTCGCGACAAATTTGGTCTGGCGGACTCCGTTGAGCTGACGGCTGATGCTGAGGCCGTCTTGACCCGCTCTGATATCGACGCCGTCGCGAGCGCCACGCCCGCTGCCACCCATTACGCCCTGATCAAAACCGCGCTGCAGCAAGATAAACACGTCCTAGCCGAAAAGCCCCTCACCCTCAACGTCGCCGAAAGTGAGGAACTCTGCGCCCTGGCTGAGCAAAACAATTTGCAGCTCGTTATTGACCACACATATTTGTTTCACCCCGTTGTACAGGCCGGACAGTCAGTGCTGGCTCAAGGTTCCCTGGGCCCGCTGCGCTATGGCTATGCCACGCGCACCAACCTCGGCCCCGTGCGACCTGATGTTGATGCCCTCTGGGACTTATCCATTCACGACATTGCCATCTTTAACCATTGGCTGGGTGAGACGCCGATCGCGGTCTCCGCCCAAGGACAGGTCTGGCTGCAGGGCGATCGCGCGCCCGCCGAGCATTTCCCTAGTGGACTGGTGGATGTCGCGTGGCTGCAGTTGTTTTATGCCAGCGGCTTTCAAGCCACGATTCACGTCAGCTGGGCCAATCCTGACAAGCAGCGACGGCTCTGTGTAGTGGGCGATCGCGGCACCCTGGTTTTTGACGAAATGCAGCCCACGGAACCGCTCGTGCTGCAGCACGGTGCGTTTGAGCCGCAAGGCCTGTACTTTGTGCCCACCGACCTCAATCGCGAAGTCGTTGCCGTATCACCGGGTGAACCACTCAAAGCGGTTTGTCAGCATTTCACCCAGTGTATTGCCGACAACCAACCTTCCGAGATTTCGTCGGGTCAAGTTGGCACCGACCTCGTCAGCGCGTTGGTGGCCCTTTCCCAATCACTCAATCAGGATGGCCTGCGCGTGGAGCTGCTGTAGCCTGCTGGGTCAGGACAGTCTGGCGGTAAACGGGCCGGCCAGGGAAAGCGCCGGTCATCGATTCGGCACCGTCGCCGTTGCCGAATCGCAGGCGGATTGCAGCACGGCTTCGAGCAAGCCAGGAAAGCGATCGTTCAAGTCCTCAATCCGCAAAGTATTGAGATGCTGAGTGCCTTGCTTCTGACAAGAAATTACCCCCGCCTCTCGCAAAATCTTGAAATGATGGGACAGGGTTGATTTGGCTACCGAAACCTCAATCGCCGCACAGGGCAGTCCGGGCACATCGGCCAAGCGCTTCACAATCTCTAGCCGCACCGGGTCGCCCAGGGCATACAATACCCCCGCCAGCGACAGGTCAGATTTGGCTGGATGGTAAATCGGTCTCATGGTTGCAGTCTCTCGCCGAACGAGCTATAGTTTGATTGTTCGAGAAAATCGAACAATTGTTATTCTCGCCTCACATCCATTATTAAGGTAAACGGAGGTATTGACATGTCCGCCGTTGCAGAAATTACCCAAGCAACTTTTGACACTGACGTTCTACAAAACGACTTGCCCGTGCTGGTCGACTTTTGGGCTCCCTGGTGTGGGCCTTGTCGCCTGGTTTCTGGCGTGGTTGACGAAATCGCCCAAGAGTACGAAGGTCGGGCTAAAGTCGTCAAGATCAACACCGATGACCAAGCTGCGATCGCTTCTCAATACGGCATTCGCAGCATTCCTACCCTGATTGTCTTTAAAGACGGCCAAGTAGTTGACCAAGTCATCGGAGCGGTGCCCAAAACCACTCTGGCTCAGACCCTCGATCGCTATCTCGCCTAGCGACTGTTTTTTGCTGGGGGGGCACTGATCCTGTCGATGAGTCCCCCTAGTGCGATCGCGATTCCGCTCCAGGGAGTCGCGATTCCCCCCTCATTGAAACCCTATCATCCAGCCACTTCTCCTCGATGGATGCCGGGTGATGTCAGACATTTCATGATTACAGCGATGAGCTGGGCGGTGGTTTGCCCCCAGCCTAGCTGCTGCTGCCGATTATCCTCTTTACACAGGTTGGGTACCCGATGACTCACTCCAAAGATCTGTTTACCCCCATTCAGCTCGGGCGCTATGAGCTCCCGAATCGCATCGTCATGGCTCCCCTCACGCGCAATCGCGCTGGGGCCGATGATGCCCCGATCGGGATGCATATTGAGTACTACAAGCAACGCGCATCCGCTGGGCTGATCATCACCGAAGCAACTCAAGTCACGCCGTTGGGGCAGGGTTATCCTCACACCCCTGGCATCTATTCGCAGGCGCAGGTGGCGGCCTGGCAACGCGTCACCGAAAGTGTGCACCAGCAGGGCGGGCGCATCTTTCTGCAGCTATGGCATGTCGGCCGGATTTCCCATCCCTCTTTCCATAACGGCGAGCTGCCCGTCGCCCCTAGCGTCCTACAGCCAGCAGGCGAAGCCATGACCTACGAGGGTATGCAGCCCTTCGTCAAGCCTCGCGCGTTAGAGCTGAACGAAATTTCGGAGATTGTGGAACAGTTTCGCCAGGGCGCGAAAAATGCGCTGGCGGCAGGCTTTGACGGGGTTGAAGTGCATGGTGCCAATGGCTATTTGCTCGATCAGTTTTTGCGGGATGGCAGCAACCACCGCACGGATGCCTACGGTGGCTCCGTCGAAAATCGCGCGCGCCTCTTGCTAGAGGTGACTCAAGCGGCGATCGATGTCTGGGGTCGCGATCGCGTCGGTGTGCGGTTATCACCCAGCAGCACATTCAACGACATGAGCGACTCCGACCCGCAGGCGACCTTTAGCTATGCGGTACAGGCGCTGAATAAGTTGGACTTGGCTTACTTACATTTGCTGGAGCCGAGCGAAGCCGATTTGCGTCATGGCGGCACGCCGATCCCCACCCGTGAGTTTCGTCCTCTCTACGATGGCAACCTGATGACCAATTGGGATTACGACCAGGCTAAGGGCAACGCCGCGATCGCGGCGGGCGAAGCGGATTTGGTCTCCTACGGCAAGCTGTTTATTGCCAATCCTGACCTGCCCCAGCGCTTTAAGTTGAATGCGCCGCTCAACGAGCCTGATCCCAACACATTTTATGGGGGTGACGAGCAGGGCTACACGGACTATCCATTTTTAGAAACGAGTCAGTCAGCTTAGAGAGTGGCTCACAAATAGCGTGCCGACGTCAGGGTTTGGCAGTGCCAAAGTACGTGTTTAGCGTTCAGCTACTGCCGATCCCCCTCAATCCCCCTAAAGCCCTTTGGGCATGGCTTCGCTAGAAAAAGGGGGAAACCCTTGCACTGCGGAAAATCTGACATAGCCCCTTTTTCTGTGGCGCAGCCTGCCCGGAGGGCGTAGGGGCGGCGACAGCGGGGGATCCTACGATCACGCTAAACAGATACGTGCCAAACCCTGACAGAAAACTGCCTGTCCTGGGATGTTCAACAGGGCGTGATCAATCAGGTCACACCCTGAACCTAATTACTCTTTGCGCAAATCATCTTGGTCGCGTCCGGGTAAGCTTTCCATCACAGACAAAACAGCCTGCTGTGCGGCCAAAATATCGCGCTCTTCGCCGCCCAAATACAGTCGTCCAAAGCTGCCGACTGCGTTGATTTGTAGAATGTTGATGAGGGCGGCTTTTTCGGCTTCGTTGGCGGCGAGGGAAGCATAGGCGGCAGGCTCCACCTCAAAGACATAGAGGGTTTGACCGGCCACAATCATATTGCCGCGGCGGCTGCGGTTAATCAGCTGCACGTGGTGGGGGTCGAGGTTGCGAATCACCTGACTAGAGATCACCCGAGGCCGCAGACAATCGCGCCGATCAACCCCGATCGCATCGAGCATCGCTCGCCCTGCGGCATGCACTTCGGCCTGACTGCTGGCGTGAATTTCTAAGTTGCCATAGAGGCGCTCGACCATTAGCACCGCTGGGCGCACCACCGCTGACTTGAGAGCGATGTCCATCAAGCGGTTGATTTCAATACCGGGCGAAATTTCTAGCCAGAGAGACGAGTCACCGGGTAACGGTAAAAACCCGACGGCGACGGTTCCCATGTAGGCGGCGTGCTGCGGTTGCAGGCTGTCAATGTATACGTAGCTGCGCAGATCGACGCCCAAAACTTTCTGTGCTCCTATTAGTCCCCCGTCAGTATACCGGGCTCCGGAAGATCCCACGGTTTGTGGTGGAGGTGTTTGAGCGGGTCTGAGGCTCGCCTTGGTGACCGTGGAGAATGGCGATCGCCCCTGACAATTCCAGTCACGATCGCGGCTGCAGCACAATCCACGGATCATCGACGACCGCGATCGCCCCGCCCGGAAACGGGTCAGACTGGCTGCGATTGGGGGCATCGACGAGGGCTACCACTTTTTCAACGTGATCAAACTGGGGCGATGTTTGCAGCTGCTGCATCAGCACCTGTCGAATCACTCGCCGCTGCAGCGCCAGGGGAAGGGTGCGCAGCGATCGCCGCTGCAACCGGCCCTGCACCACGCACTGAGCCAATGCGATCGCCGCCTGAGCATTCAAATATTCCACCTCGGCGGTCAAAATTTCTGCCGTTTGGGCCAGGGTGGCATCGACTTGCGGGTTAAAGTGCTCGCGCAGTTGCGGCAAGACCTCCAAGCGCAGTCGATTGCGGCGATAGGTGCGGTCAGCATTGGTCGCATCTTCCCAGAGAGGAATTTGCCAAGTTTCGCAAAACTGTCGAGTTTGGGTACGGGTGACGTCCAATAAGGGACGCACTAAGGCCAGATCGGTTGCGGTTGTGCTCAGGGGTCGATACCAGGTCAGCGCCTGCAAGCCATCCAGGCCACTGCCCCGCACGAGATTGAACAGCAGCGTCTCAGCGCGAGCGCTGGCGGTATGTCCGGTAACGACATGGGTGCAGCCCAACTGGTGAGCCACCTCAGCAAAGACCTGATAGCGCCACTGTCGGGCGGTGGCCTCACTGGTCAGTGGCTGCACTGCCGTTTCCACCTGGCAAATAACCCCCCAATCGGCAGTGAGCTGCTGCACAAAGGCAGCGTTGGCGTCGGCATCTTCGCGCCGGCCATGGTTGCAGTGAATACCGTAGAGTTGCCAGTGCCATTTGGGCTGCAGATCGATCAACAGTCGCAACAAGCACTGCGAGTCTTGTCCACCCGAAACGGCAACCAGCACTTTGGTCTGGGGGGGCAGCAGCGGCTGGGGCTGGCCAGCGTGAACTGTGGTTGTCCACGATCGCAGGGTTTGATGTAAGTGGGCATGTAACGCACTCCAGATCATTGGCTCCACCTCCCCTGGCCAACCGAGACCAATCTCAAAGAACTCCTGCCCGATTGCATGCCCCAGTCATGACATCCTGATTTAAGATGTCATGACTAGCGTGACGTATACGACGTTGACTGCCGTTCATGAGCTTGGATTCCCCCCCCGTTAACGCCGATGCCGCTCCCGCCGAGGCGGCGGCAGATGTCGCCAGCCCTGAAGTTGATCCTAACGTTCAGGTGCGGCTCAAGAGTCAAGCGGGCAAAGTCTTGCTGCTGCTACCGCCGGAACCCTCAGCCACGCTGTCACCCTGGTCTGAAGTGTGGGAGCAACTCAAGCATCGCCTCACCGCTGGCGAACGCTTCTGGCAATCGCAGACCACGGTACATCTGATCGCTCGCGATCGGCTGCTCGATAGCCGTCAACTGCAAGAAATCGCCGACGCCCTCACCCATGCCGAACTGCAGCTCAAGCGAGTCTATACCAGCCGCCGCCAAACGGCTGTCGCTGCCGCCACGGCTGGCTATGCGGTCGAGCAGCACACCCCCGTCACCCCTCTCAATCAAGCATCCCCCCCATCGGGCTCGTCGCTGGATGATCCCCTTTATCTGCAAAGCACCATTCGCTCTGGCATGGAGATTCGTCACAATGGCACCGTCATCATTTTGGGCGACGTCAATCCCGGCGGCAGTATCGTGGCCGCCGGCGACATTGTGATTTGGGGCCGACTCAAAGGACTGGCCCACGCCGGCTCTCAGGGCAACAGTCGCTGCCGCATCATGACCCTGCATATGGAACCGACTCAGCTGCGCATCGCGGACAAAGTTGCCCGCCCGCCCGAAACGCCCCCGCAAGCCTATTTGCCTGAGGTGGCTTATATCGGTGAGGGCGGCATTCGCATCGCCCCCGCACAAGACTTTTCGCGCTGGCTCACAGAACAGCACGGTTAGGAAAGGGCAAATTTAGAACACAGAAACGATTTCTACGAGAGTTGGGCGGTGCCCAACCCCTGATGGCTATTAAGGTGTGTATTTTTGCACACAACTCTCAGGGGGAGCTGACTTACAATAAAGGCATATTCAAACTCACACTTTAAGAAAATAATCGGGAGGTAATTTTTATGTTGGTTGTCATGATGAATGACCAGCTCCTGGCTCCCACCGCAGTATGCCAAACTTGCTTGATGGCCGACCAGATGGGCCAACCCCGTTTCCATCATGGGCGGTTAACCTGTGGCCGTTCGCTAGAGAAGCTGCAAGAAGGTCAGCCTCAACAATATGAATGTCAAATGGGCTTCAAAATTGCGGATATTGGCTGAAGACAAGGTGATTTCTTAGCGATGGGATCGAGAGAAAGTCTTAAGTCAGAGACGGATCCCGCCTTTTTCTCAGTTAGCATGTTGAATAATTGACAAACTTTTAGAGGCTCAGCGGACTCAATGACTTGGCGTGGCACCACAACAGCACAAGACCGATTTTTTGCTTGTTTGCCCTATCTTCTTCCCCTCATTGAAGTTTCTCTGCTGGGGATGTCCTTCGCTCTGACAGCGAACATTGGTTTATTTGCTCAGTTTCCGGCGTTGCAATTGATTCTGGTGCCGTTGGGGCCGCTCGTTCGCATCTATACAGGTTTTCCGTTTGCCGGCCTGATTGTGTTCATTTTGCTGCTGACGCTGGTGGTACGCAACACTAACATCAGCCATTTCATTCGCTTCAACACCAAGCAGGCGAACTTGCTCGATATCGTCTTGATTCTGGGCCAGATTATTCTGAGCATGGTCTTGGTGCCGACTTTAGGCACTGGGCTCTTTGTCGATACGATTTTGAACGTTGTCTTGCTGGGTATTTTGGGCGCGATTGTGTATTCCGTTGTGCAAACGATTCGCGGTCAATATGCTGAGATCCCCACCCTGTCTGAAGCGGTTTACATGCAAGTCCGCTAGGCCGTGTGCCCTGACTCCACGAACCCCTAATCGTAAAGTATGTTCAATCCGCCGGATTTCTTTCAGGAGAAGTCCGGCGGATTGCTTAGGGGCTGGCCTGAACGTCAACCCCGCGCCCAAGGTAGGCCCCCGATCGCTAAGGGAGTTGCTTGAAGATAACGTACCGATCGTAGGGGTTTGGCACTGCCAAACCCCTACAGAAAACGTGTCCAAAAATGGGATGTTATTTAAGCGCCGCCCCCTAACCTTCTGATTCCATCGAATCCATCGACGGCACCAGCGCCGGTCGCGCCTGCACTGAATTTTCTAAAGAGCCGATGCCCTCAATCTCGACCCGCACGCGATCGCCCAGGGCCAGCGGGCCAACGCCAGCGGGCGTGCCCGTCAACACCACATCACCGGGCAACAAAGTCATCACCTGACTGATATAAGCCACCAGCGCAGCGGGCTTAAAGATCATGTCGCTGATTTCGCCCAGCTGTACGGGCGTCGGCTGCTCGTTTAAGAATGTCTGAATGCGCGCCTCTGGGTTCAGCTCTCGCACAATCCACGGGCCTAGCGGACAAAATGAGTCAAAGCCTTTGGCGCGAATCCATTGGCGATCGCGAACCTGCAGATCGCGAGCCGTCACATCATTAGCAATGGTATAGCCCCAAATCTTGTCGCGGGCAGCGGCGACATCACAATCAAGACACAGCTCACCAATCACCAATGCCAGCTCCCCTTCGTAATCGACCCGCTGTGACTGAGGCGGATACAAAATGGGTGAATGGGTGGCAATGACCGCCGTTGAAGGCTTCATAAATAGGAGAGGTTCTTCGGGCAAATCACCGCCCATCTCGACGGCATGTTTGGCGTAGTTTTTGCCAACTGCGATAATTTTTGACGGGGCACAGGGCGCTAGCAGCTGATAATCATCCGCTTCTAGCACCATATCGGTGACTTCACCCTGCAGCCACGGCGGCGCATCCAGCACGTGCACACTGCGATCGGACTGAAGCAAACCGTAGTGCAGTTGTCGCGACTGTGATTGAACTCGAACGTAGCGTTGCGCCATGAATTCCTTCGAATACTGGTATGATTGTAAATCCTTGCCTTTTACCCAGCGGCCAAAAGCGATTCGCTGAGAAGTCGCCTGAAGCCATTTATACCGGGAAAGGCCATTTGTCCACAAGGAGCGCCTTCATGAAAAATTTGATGTACGAGACTATGTATATCCTGCGGCCCGACATTGTCGAAGAGGTCGTGGATACCGAAATTGCCCGCTACCAAGAGATTCTGCAAGAGCAGGGTGCCACCATTCTAGAAACGCAGCACCGGGGTAAGCGCCGCCTCGCCTATGAGATTCAGAATCATCGCGAAGGCATTTATATTCAAATGAATTATCAAGGGTTGGGGCATGTCGTGGCACCGATGGAGCGGGCCATGCGTCTCAGCGAAAACGTCAATCGATATCTCACCCTGAAGCAAGAGCTGACTGAAGAGCTAGCAGAGGATGATATGCCTGCGCCTCAAGCCACCGCTGCAGGGGCTTCTGCGCCACCTCCGGGGGCCGCTTAAGGAAGCGAATAGTGAGGGCTAGCGGCCTATTGCTCACCTCGTGCTAGGGAGAGCGATCGCGAATCGCGCCCCAGCATTGTCTGAAAATAGCTCTCTTGGTTTCCGCCTGCTGCGCTCATGCCGCCGCAGGCGGATTCTGTAAGCACCGGCCATTGACTGAGCAGTGAGCGAGTCGAACCCCCATTTGCTTAAAGAACTCTAACGTTTCACCCCAAATAAACATTTGTCTGCCTAAATAAGTGGCATTTATGGGATGAAGTGCTAAAGTATCAGCAATCAAACCAGAAATGGCCGAACTGTGGTGTTTTTAGCAGTTTTTCTGCCTTTCACGATGGCTGCTAGATCAGCGTTTATATCGCGATCTATAGAAAATAGCTTGGGGTTTGATCAATCAGGTGCACGAGCTGCGAGTAGGACACTTCTGAAGATTTTTTGGGAACTAGGGTCAGCGGTGT
>JBHJJI010000107.1:0-42621 GCA_050042805.1 Leptolyngbyaceae cyanobacterium | reverse complement strand
TGACCCTCCAGACTCGTGGCCTCTTCCGCACTTAACGTTGTGAAGCTAAAACCGAGTGACTTGTCTACCTCCGTCGACGCTTCGTCAGAGTTGACGGCATAGAGCATGACGTGGGATGCATCAAAGGTTTTGCCTAAGGTGTTGGCGATCGGCTGCAACATGCTGTGGTAGTCAAGCGACTCGCGAATGGCGCTCATCACCTCGTTAAAAAACGACTCTCGTGAGAGCGCTTGAGTCAACGCTCGGGTGCGCTGTTTAACGACCCGAAACGTCTCTGCCGCTTGCATTACCACTGACTTCAGATCAGCCGGTTTCCAAGGTTTCGTAATGTACTTGAAAACTTTGCCGGAATTGATTGCTTCGACCAAGTCTTCAACATCGGTATAGCCCGTTAAGACAATGCGGATGGTGTCTGGGAACTGTTCAACGGTGCGGCTCAAAAACTCAGTGCCGTTCATGCGGGGCATGCGCTGATCAGAAATGATCACCGCCATTTCACCCGCCTCAGCTAAAACCTGCAGAGCTTTAAAGCCATCCTCTGCCTTATAAACTTCAAACTCCCGTCGAAAGGTGCGATACAACAAGTCCAGGTTATCTGGCTCGTCGTCTACGACCATAAGTTTTAGGAGGTTGTCATCTTCCCAGGTCATCGGGAAAGTCCTCATTAAGGAATGATTGTGGGAGCAGGCTGGATGCTACTGGTCGTTGCAACTAGCTCGAGAACAGTCGGCCAACGATGAGTTCCGTTGCTTAAGGGCTAGCTGATCGAGCCTAACGGCATCGCTCGGTCACGATGATTGCCATTGAGGTCGCTGCTGCTGGCTACAGACTCATCTAAGCGTTCCCACCTTAAACCCATACTTACCGTATCTTCTATGGGGTCGATAAATTGAGTCAAGGCGATTTCTGTTTTGCTCGCGGACGGGCTGTTTGATCCCTAGAGATTTTTTTCTGACTCTAGGGGATTAAGGAGGGTTGATGCGGTCAGCGTTGAGTTGGCAGAGATTATTGCTCTTCACTGGTTGACGGCATGACTCGCTCGGCCACTCTGAGCTTGGCCGATCGCGCTCGGGGATTTTCTGCAACTTCTTCGGCGGTCGCGACGAGCGGCTTTTTGGTGATGATTTGCAGACGTTCATCCTGGCGAAACGCCCATTTAACGATGCGATCTTCCAAACTGTGAAAGCTGATGATGACTAAACGGCCACCGGGCACGAGCCAGTCGGGAGCCTTCTTTAAAAAGGTCTGCAGCACCTCCAGTTCAGCATTGACGGCAATGCGCAGGGCTTGAAAGGTGCGGGTGGCCGGGTGAATCCGACCATGGCGATACTTTTTGGGCACACAGTCAGCGATCGCCGCCGCCAGTTCAATGGTGGTTTGAAAGGGGCGTTTTTCCACAATATTACGGGCGATGCGTCGCGACAGCCGCTCTTCGCCGTAGGTATAGATCGTGTTTGCCAGTTCTGTTTCATCCCAATGGTTCACAATATCGGCGGCACTGAGTTGTTGGTGTGGGTTCATGCGCATATCTAGCGGAGCCTCTTTGCGGAAGCTAAAGCCGCGCTCCGGCGTATCGAGCTGGGCCGAACTGACGCCAATATCAGCCAAAATGCCGTCAAAGCGGTCGGCATCTGGGTCAAAATCGCTGAAGTTGGTGTGGCAAAAGGTCACGCGATCGCCATATTCTGCCAGCCGCGCTTGAGCGGCCTCTAGAGCCGTCGTGTCTTGATCTAAGGCGACGAGCTGCAGTACCGCGCTGGTTTGCAACAGCAGCGCACTGTGCCCGCCGCCGCCCACGGTAGCGTCTAAGTATCGCCGAGGCGCCCGTGACGCAGTGGCCTGCAGGCCCGTCAATACCGGCTGGGGCATCACCGGCACATGGTGAAAGGAAACGGTTTCGTCTGTCATTCCAGCCCTGGATAAGCTATCTGCGATCGCCGCTGAGTCGTTTGGCAGCATTCCAACCCCCTCATCAAACTTGTGAGTGCCGCGCTATTAGCGATTACAATCGCTTCCCAAAGCTTACGGTATGGAAATGCGTAGATCTTCGGGGTCAGACCTTTTATATTAATAAAGGAGCGCCCAGTCAGACTGTTGAACAATTCGTGAGATAGCTGACTGTTGGCAACCGGCCCCTTGGGGGCGATCGCATTCGTTGACATCATCCCAGGCGTATTCATGACGACACGCATTGAGACCAAAACTGAACCCATGGTCATTAACATGGGGCCGCATCATCCTTCTATGCATGGAGTGTTGCGCCTCATTGTGACTCTCGATGGCGAAGATGTGGTGGACTGTGAGCCCGTGATTGGCTACCTGCATCGCGGCATGGAGAAAATCGCGGAAAGCCGTACTAACGTTCAGTTCGTGCCCTATGTCAGTCGTTGGGATTATGCCGCTGGCATGTTTAACGAGGCCATCACCGTTAATGCCCCCGAACAACTGGCCGATATTGATGTGCCTAAGCGGGCCAGCTACATTCGCGTCATCATGCTGGAGCTCAACCGTGTGGCCAACCACCTGTTGTGGTTGGGGCCGTTTTTGGCCGACGTCGGTGCCCAAACTCCGTTCTTCTACATTTTCCGTGAGCGAGAGCTGATCTATGACCTGTGGGAAGCCGCCACCGGTCAACGGATGGTCAACAACAACTATTTCCGCATTGGTGGTGTGGCGGCTGATCTGCCCTACGGTTGGATTAATAAGTGCCTCGACTTCTGCGATTACTTTCTGCCCAAAGTGGATGAGTACGAGAAGCTGATTACTAACAACCCCATCTTTCGTCGTCGCATCGAAGGGATTGGCGTCATCTCTCGTGATGATGCGATCGCCTGGGGGCTGTCTGGCCCCATGCTGCGCGGCTCTGGCGTGAAATGGGATCTACGCAAGGTCGATCATTACGAATGCTATGACGAGCTGGATTGGGACATTCAGTACGCCACCGAAGGCGACTGTATGGCTCGCTATGTGGTTCGTGTCGCCGAAATGCGGGAATCTATCAAGATCATTCGTCAAGCTTGTAAGCAGCTACCAGGCGGCCCTTACGAAAATCTGGAAGCCAAGCGCATGGCTGAAGGGCCCAAATCTGAATGGAATGGATTTGACTATCAGTTCGCGGGCAAAAAGATTCCGCCGACCTTTAAAATTCCGGCGGGTGAGCATTATGTTCGTCTCGAAAGTGGCAAAGGCGAGCTGGGCGTTTTCATCATGGGTGATGACAATGTTTTCCCCTGGCGGTTTAAGATTCGGGCGGCTGATTTCAACAATCTGCAAATTCTGCCACATCTGTTGAAGGGCATGAAAGTCGCCGACATTATGGCAATTCTGGGCAGCATTGACATCATCATGGGGTCGGTTGACCGTTAGGGACATCAATCCTCGAACAAGAAAACCTGAGGGCGTGATCGCTGGCGATCGCGCCCTTTTTGATGTCCTGGATTGAGCGTTCAGCCCAAAACCATCGCAAGCTGTTGTCGCTGAAAGATTTCTACCCAGGCCGACTGCTTCTGGGGCTACAGCTGTCCCGACCAAGTGAGCGTTTGTTCAGCGGAATTGTTGCCGAGCGATCGCACAATCCGCAGTTCTACCTGAGCAAAGGTGCCCTGCCGTAAGTCGCGATCGCGAATATCAAGTTGCCCCAGAGCCAGCACAAACCGGTTCTGGTCTTGGGTCACCATCTGTGGAGGCAACATACCAGCAAAGCGTTCTTGATAGCGGGCCCGGCGACTGCTGCGTGGGTCGTCATCGGTCGTGCGATAAACCAGCTCAAATTGAGTCGTGACAGCTGCCGATTCCCGACCTAAATCAATCACCGTGATCGTCCAATCTTGACCCGAGCCACTTGGGTTGCCCCACGCTAAATCGGTCACTCGGTCAGCTCGAACAATCTGGTCAATGGTGTACGTAGTCGTCGAACTGGTGCGATCAAGACGACCCTCGATCCAATAGCGATCGGGAAAGTGGAGCTGTACGTCCCCCGAGTCTGCCAGCGTCGCGGTGGGGCTCAAGCCTAAAAACTGCGTGGACGATCGTGGCGCTTGCCACAGAATTTGTACCTGAGCCTCGACTTGTCCCAAATACTGGTTGTAGGTATCAGCCACAACGGAGCCGCTGGCGAACAAAGCACCGGCTCCTTGCCGCGTTTCCCATCGATGTTTAGATAGGGAAACGGGTTGGCTCAACCAGGTTGACAGCGGCTGGGTCAGATCCGGTTGCTCTGGTGGCAGCACCTCGGCTTGGTTAACCAACCAAACCTGACCTGGTGAGCCGGTGGCTCCGTCACGACCATCGCGGCCATACCGCCCTGAGTCGCCATCACGGCAGTCATAGCGCTCTTCATGGCAGTTGCCGTCTTGACATACCTCAACCCGCCAGCTGCGGTCATCACAGCGACAGCCGACACTGCCGCGCCCGCCGCGCCCGCCGCGCCCCGCATCGCCGCCCGCCGCATTGATCAACACCTGACGTAGCTGAGTTGGGGCCGTGTAGTAAAGGGTGACGGTGCCGCCTTGCCCCCCACGACCACCGTCGCCACCGTCACCACCATCGCCGCCGTCGGGTGCCTGTAGGTCATAACGCACGTCATGAGGTTGGGCTGAACAGGTAGGGCGATCGGCATCACCGCCATCTTCTCCATCACCCCCCAAGCCACCGACCAGGTTCACTTGGCGAGGGGAGCCATCAATAAAAATGCTCTGCAGATCGCCATCACGGCCATCGCGCCCGGCTCGGCCATTGATCCCATCGCGACCATCGATGCCGTAGGTGCGAACCTGATCCGCCAGCGCCTGCCAGCCTGGCAGTGGCGGTAGTAGAGCTGAAAAGGCGATCGCCAGCATCAAACCAGCGAGGCTGAGCGCAAACGCAGTCCGAAATTTCATAGGAATCAAATCTAGAATTTAGGGGAGAAGAGCTGAGTCAAGCACGATGTTAGTTTCGCGACTACTGGTGTGGCACAGCCGCAGGGGAGCGAGGGAGCCTGGGAGTTGGTTTCCCGCCAGTGATAGAGGTTCTAGGTACGCGATAGAGCGTCACCTGCCATACCCGCAGAACAGTTCGCCGGTATCGTATTTGACTGATTGCATAACGCTCCATGACGACCAATAACGAATCAATGTTTCTCAATACCAGCTTGCTGCCAACCGCAACCGATAGGCTCATTGCTGCCTGAGGATAGATTGGTCCATCATCTGTGGCAGTTTCTGAGAACGCGACACTTGCATCGAGAGAGAGCCGATGATGCCTGCGATGCTGACAGCATGAATCTGGGGCAA
The DNA here is from genome assembly GCA_050042805.1 of Leptolyngbyaceae cyanobacterium. Lineage (GTDB taxonomy): Bacteria > Cyanobacteriota > Cyanobacteriia > Phormidesmidales > Phormidesmidaceae > Halomicronema. Next base: position 37,348 of record JBHJJI010000107.1, on the reverse strand, counting down.
ATGATGAGTGCTCCAGGGCAGAAGTAAGACTACCCTGACCGTTTCTCTGCCCCCTTGTCCCCACCGCTCCCAAGCACGGCAATGGGGGGTGAAATAACGTCGCAGTCTACTAGAGGCTGTCATCATTTAGCGGCTGAGTCCTGATGCTGAAAGCGGTTCAGCCTCTGGCTAGTTTTACAGAGCGGGCGCGGTAATGCCCATACCGTCAGGCTTTCGAGTTTAATTGATGATGCACCCTAGGAGGTTCTGAATTGAGGCCCGTCAAATGTGCCTAAAAGGCGCACTTCAGGATGTAGCAAGATGTTCCATTGGTCTTGTACGCGGTCTTGCACAGACCGAATCAGGCTCAAAACATCTTCGGCGGTTGCTCCGCCCACATTCACAATGAAGTTGGCGTGCATGGGTGAGACTTGAGCTTGGCCAATCTGCAATGCCTTAAGTCCGGTTTGCTCAATCAGCCAGCCCGCTTTGTGGGAACCTGGGTTACGAAAAACACTGCCACAGCTGGGTAAGTGATAAGGCTGAGTTGAACGTCGCTGCGCGATCGCGGCCTGAGTATCAGCCATGACCTCGGCGGCAGCAGCACCAGGGGTTAACTGAAAGGTGGCTTGAGTCACCATGCACAGCTGCGACTGCAGGCTAGAGGTGCGATAGGAAAAGTTCAGCGCTTGGGGCGAGAGCACCCTGTGGTCACCCGCCAGCGTGACTCCGTGAGCCTGAATCAAGCTGTCGGCCGTGCAGGCCCGATGAGCGCCGGCGTTCATAAAAACGGCCCCGCCCACTGTGCCGGGAATGCCCACCGCCCATTCCAGACCCCGCCAACCGCGTCGCGCTGCTTTCCAAGCGAGATTGGGTAGCGGTTCACCAGCGGCAGCGGTCAATTGTCCGGTGGTTTCGTCAAAGTTAACGCCTCGCAGGTGACGGGTACACACCACGAGGCCCCGCAGGCCGCGATCGCTCACTAACAAATTAGAGCCCGCTCCCAAAAAGGTCACGGGCAACTCATTGCTTTGAGCCCACTGCAAACTAGCGGCGATATCACTGGACGTCTTTGGCAAGGTGAACCAATCAGCCGTGCCTCCTACCCGATAGGAGGTAAAAGCCGCCAAGGCAATTCGCTGCTGCAGGGGAAACGTCGGCTCTTTGACCACGTCAATAGCATCCAGGGAAAGTACCACAGTCTGTCTCCGCCAAAGTGTTAGAGGCAACAGCCGTTATGCCTGCTGCACCGCCTGCATCTCAGCGTTCATAAAGGGCTCCATCACATCCGGAATAATCCGATTGAGATTGCCAGCTCCTAAAAACAGGGCCATGTCACCCGGTTGTAGACGCTCGATCAGCACGGCACTGACGGCTTCTAAAGACGAACAGTACTGCACATGGGGATGATAGGCCGCGATCTCATTGGCTACCGCTCTCGTGGAAAAACCAGGGGGCTCGATTTCACCTGCGCTGTATACATCTGTGACAATCACCTCATCCGCATCTTTAAATGCTTGGGCAAAATCGTCTAAGAACGCGGCGTTCCGGCTATAGCGGTGCGGCTGAAAAATGGCAAAGACGCGCTTAACATGACACCCTAGCGGGCGATCGGCTTTTTTAAGTAAGCAGGCAGTCGATAAAGTGACCTTAATCTCACTGGGATGGTGAGCATAGTCATCTACAAACTGAATGCCGTTGTAAAACCCGCGACTCTCAAAGCGGCGGCGCGCCCCTTCAAAGTCGGCGAGTCCACTGGCCAACGCCTCAAAACTAGCGCCGACCTGACGGCCAGCCGCAATCACTGCGAGAGCATTACTCAAGTTATGCTTGCCCGGCACCGAGAGACGCAGGATGCCTAGCCGATGACCGCGTTCCCACACCAATGCTCGGGTGCCCGTGGCGCCGTAAACCACTTCGCTAACGGTGTAATCGGCTTCACCGCCCACTTCTACGGCATAGGTGATATCCGGCTTAATAAATTCTCGGATGGTGGCGCAGTCAGCTGAGGCAACCACGGTTTCTGCTTGCTCAGCAAACCGCCGAAAGATGTCTACTACATCGTCGAGACTGCTGTAGTGGTCCGGGTGATCCAGCTCAATGTTGGTGATAATGCCAATCTTCGGCGATAGCTTGACCAGCGAGCCATCAGACTCATCGGCCTCGGCCACAAACCAGTCGCTGCTACCCAGATGAGCGTTGCCCTCCCAAGCCGAAACTTCGCCACCGACGACAATGGTCGGGTCAATATCAGCGGCCAACAGGGCATAGCCCATCATGCTGCTAGTGGTGGTTTTGCCGTGGGTGCCCGCAACGGCGATACTCTGTTGCTGTTGCATCAAGGCTGCTAACAAGTCAGAACGATGAAAGATCGGACAGCCCATGGCTTTAGCCGCCCGGTACTCATCGTTGCTTTCATTGATGGCCGTTGAGCAGATGACCTGCGGAAGGCTGACGGACCGATGAGCACTGCCAGGAACCAAGGCACGATCGCCATAGTCGTAGTCAAAGTCACGCTCAAAAAACCTTAAATTATCCGCTTCTTGCTTCCAAAAAACGTGAGCCCCTGATTCTTGCAGGCGTTGAGTTATGTGACTCAACCGCAAATCTGATCCTGAAACCGGTAGACGCTGCTGCGTTAGGACATAAGCCAACGCAGACATTCCAATCCCGCCAATTCCGATGAAATGGAAGGGTCTACCGCTGAAATCCACAGAATTCAGCATCCTACACTCCTCGACATGCCACACCACACCAATATCAGGCGTATCATACCAGGTATCCCTAAGATGACCTAAAAACCGGCTCCAATTCACTAGACTGAGCATTATGCTTAGCTTTTAGCAATTTTGAATACACCTTGATAGAACAGATTCTGCTTGCCGTTAGTGGTATTTAACGGTCACTGCCAGCGATCACAGCGGCAATGTGATCAGTTCAAATTCACGCCACAATCGACTTTTTCCACTGTTCTAAATGCCGGGTTGAGAGACAGTTTTATAGCTATCTATACAGCCTCCTATCAATGGTTCCCGAATATAGCAAGAGATTTGGTTTTGAGAACGTCCAGAGCCGCGAATGTTACAGACAGCGCATTGGAATTAAGTTTTCAGTCGGTTGAGTGTTGTTTCTCTCAAGTGCCGCTACGGTGGTCTGCCCCAAAAAGCAAAAAGTTAACCAGGTGTGCCTAATTTCACCTCATTCGACGGCAGGCTACGGATAGTTGATTTGTGGGTGATCCAGATGTTTGTCAGCATGATCGATCGCAATTTTCAAGTCTGCGCCTGCTGGATCAGTGCCGTGATGAATGGGGTGCTCCCATCAAGTTTCAGGAGTGGGTCAATCCTCAGCAATCAATCAGTCATGAAATAGGACGCCCAGGGCAATTGGAAATTTAAGGAGAGTGACAGGGTGAATATCGTTTGGACGGTATTGATGTAACCAGCGTATTTCATTTAAAAAGCGCTGCCCCAGTTTGTTCGGCCCCGACCTCTGAGAACTCTGACCCAGGCATCTGGCCAGCTGTTGGCCAGATCAGGCGCAGAGCGGGCTGACAAAGCCTCTCAGGGGCTTGCTCCAGAGCATTTGCTGCCAGGTCCGAAAATGGCGAGACAGCCTAGGGGGACTTCTCCTATGCTGGGGCTGTCTTGTTCAAAGACGGATTGTATGCTGACTGATGATCAACATTATCAAGCCATCCTGAGCCGCGATCGCCGGTTTGATGGCGTCTTCTTTGTCGGTGTGGCAAGCACGGGTATCTATTGCCGTCCGGTATGTACGGTGAAACCGCCGCAGCGCAAAAACTGTACGTTTTATCCCAGTGCTGCCGCTGCTGAGCAAGCGGGCTATCGACCCTGTTTACGCTGTCGGCCAGAATTGGCTCCCGGACAGGCCAAGATTGACGCGATCGGGCGCCTCGCCGCCGCCGCCGCCGGGCAAATTGAGAATGGCGTGCTGACGGAGCGATCGGTGGGAGAGCTGGCCCAATTGCTGGGGGTCAGCGATCGCCATTTTCGGCGGGTGTTTCGACAAGAGTTGGGCGTGTCACCGATTCAACTGGCGCAGACCCAGCGATTATTGTTGGCTAAACGCCTGTTGACCGACAGTCAGCTCTCGATTGCGGAGGTAGCGTTTGCCAGCGGCTTTTCGAGTGTGAGACGGCTGAATGTTCTATTTAAAGAGCGCTATCGGCTGCGACCGACTGACCTGCGGAAAGCGCGGCGTCAGACGAACCGTTCGGTGCCTGAGATCCTGCATTGCGAACTGGCCTATCGGCCCCCGTTTCACTGGGCCAAACTGATCGATTTTTTGGCCGGTCGAGCGATTGCTGGGGTGGAACAAATTGAGCGCGATCGCTATCAGCGCACCGTGCAGATTGGCCCTCATGTCGGCTGGATTGGTGTATCGCCCATTCCTCAGCAAGACAAGCTCCAAGTCGAACTTTCGGCCTCACTCGTGGCGGCGATTTTACCCGTCCTTACGCGAGTCAAAGCCCTCTTTGATCTGGCCGCTGACCCGGTTTCCATCGCCGCACATTTGAGTCAAGCGCCTTTAGGTCAGCGGCTGTTCCCCTGTGAAGGGATCCGAGTACCCGGTGCCTTCGACGGGTTTGAAGTTGCTGTGCGGGCGATTTTAGGCCAGCAGGTAAGTGTCAAAGCGGCTACGACCCTCATGGGCCGAGTCGTAAAAACATTTGGCAGTCCGCTACCGACGCCGTTCATGGGGCTGACGCACCTCACCCCGACAGCGGCGCAGTTGGCCGCCGCCGAGGTCACCAGCTTGAAGGCCCTGGGGATTGTGTCCCGGCGAGCCCAGGCGATCGTGGCGCTGGCCCAAGCCGTCGCTCGAGGTGAGCTGCCGCTGGTGCCCTACGCCGATGTCGAAGTCACTATCGAACGGCTCAAAGCCCTGCCCGGCATTGGTGACTGGACGGCTCAGTACATTGCGATGCGCGTGTTAGCCTATCCGGATGCTTTTCCCCACAGTGATTTGGTGCTACGCCAGCGATTGGGTGTCGATCGCCCTCAACAAGTTTGGCAAATGGCTGAGGCTTGGCGGCCCTGGCGGGCCTATGCTGCCATGTGTCTTTGGACGTCTTTGGAGACTGTAAAATGACCTACTACCGATGGCTCGAGAGTCCCTTAGCGCCGCTGCTGCTGACCGGCGATGGGCGATCGCTGACCGGCCTTTATCTCCGGGGGCAAAAGTATTTTCCCACCCAGATCGAGGCTTGGACGGAAGCTGCCCAAGCTGAGCCGTTTCCCCAAGTGCAGCACCAGTTGGAGCAATACTTTGCGCGGCAGCGTCAATCCTTTGATTTACCGCTCAATCCTGTCGGCACTGACTTTCAAAAACAGGTTTGGTGCTGGTTACCGCAGATTCCCTTTGGCAGCACGATCGCCTATGGCACCCTAGCTGAAATGTTGGGTAAACCGGGGGCAGCGCGGGCGGTGGGGGCAGCCAATGGCCGCAATCCGATTTCGATCATTGTGCCGTGTCATCGAGTCATTGCGGCCGATCGCCAACTCACGGGCTATGCGGGCGGCATCGACCGCAAACGTTGGTTGCTGCAGCATGAACAGGCCCTCGTCAGTCCTGAACCGCCATCGCTATGGCAAACGTCACTGCCCTTGTTTGAGCGCCCTGATGAAACCCCTGCAAATCGTTGAATTGCTTAGCCTTGCTGCCGTGTGTGGCGGTTCATTTCTGTTTATGCGGATTGCTGTGCCCGAGTTTGGCCCGATTTGGCTGATCGAAATCAGGGTGTTGCTCGCAGCCCTCGCCCTGTTGCCCCTCTTACTCAAACAGGGACTCTGGCAGGAACTGTACCGGCACCGCCGCGCCTTGATAGTGGTGGGATTGCTCAACTCGGCGCTGCCGTTTTCGCTGCTGGCCTTTACTTCACTCTTTTTACCGGCGGGGACGACGGCGATTTTGAATGGTACGGTGCCGTTTTTTGGTGTGGCGGTGGCCTATGTCTGGCTGCGGGAACCGTTGACCCTGAGTCGGGTGTTCGGACTGGTGGTGGGGTTTGCCGGGGTTGTGGTGTTAGTGGGCTTGCGGGGGGCTGCTATCACGCCGGAAATTGTGTGGGCGATCGCGGCTGGCCTCTGTGCCGCCTCGATGTATGCGATCGCAGCGCCGTTTATTCGGCTCAATCTGCCGGGCGTGCCCTCATTAGTAATTGCTACCGGCAGTCAGTTCAGCGCGGCGGCCTTTCTGCTGCCCTTGCTGCCGTTTACGCGACCCAACAGCTTGCCCTCGCCAACGGCTGTCTTGGCCGTTTTAGGACTGGCTCTGTTGTCCACATCCCTGGCCTATATCCTGTATTTCCGGCTCATCCATAGCGTGGGTTCAACTCGCGCCTTAACCGTGACCTACCTGATTCCGCTATTTGCCATTTTGTGGGGGGCGCTTTTGCTTAAAGAGGCGATTACGCTGTCAATGCTGGCGGGCGGTGCGTTGATTTTGTTGGGAACGGCGATCTCAAACCAAGTGATTAAGCTGCCTTTTGAGACGGTGCCTAGACGATAACTGCTAATGGTCAAAGTGGTGTTGTGGACTAGGGGTTGTCATCATTTAGCGGCTGAACCCTTTGGTCGCAACGCGATTAGCCCCTCGCGAGTCAATGGGGTACGGGCGCGGTTATGTCCATCGTCAAAGCGTTCTGGATTTAATTAATGACGCGCCCTCAGGCCATCAAGGTTGTATCGTCTGCTCAATGGTGGTGCGGGCCGTCATTCAAGGTTGAGCCAATAAGCAGACCCATCTTTGACGCGATCCACCAATCCCCTTTCGAACAGTTCTCTGCGAAGCAGTGCTGGATCGCCAAAGGTGTGATACTGCATCAGCAGTGTGTTGACTTCTCGCTCGGTGTAATACAAATCTGGCTCAAACTGAGAGACTAGGTACTCTAACGCCCATTGTTGGAACTGACCTTTATTCCGCCGCGACGGCCATGCCTGCAAACGGCCCTGATTGTCCAAATAATTCTTCAAGACTTCAGAATAATTCATCATTCCGCACCTCAGACAAAGAGATTCGGGGTACTCCATCTAGCATAAAGGGCTTGTTTTGTTGCGGAATGTAACGCTTTTTTGTTCTGGTTTTCCCTTAGGTGAAACAAATCAAAAGTTTGGCCCGCCTCACCGATCCCTTGTTTAGGATATTCACCAGCGGACATTGTGAGAACTAATGATTCGCATTTATAAATACGACTCCCCACGGGAGCGATCGCTATGAAACAAATTCCCGCTCCCCTATGGACCCTGACCATCGGTGTAGTGGTCACGCTGATCAGCCTCTGGTTGGGCTTCAACAATGACTGGCTACCGGAGCAAGCATCGGCTCAAGCTGTCTTGGTTGACAACTTTTTCAACGTGATGGTGGTCATCGGGACAGCGCTCTTTTTGGTCGTAGAAGGCACCATTGTTTACTGCATGGTGCAGTTTCGGCGCCGAAAAGGGGACGACACCGATGGCCTGCCGATTGACGGTAACCTGCCTTTAGAGGCGTTTTGGACAGCGATTCCGGCTGTGATCGTGATCGGTTTGGGTATCTACAGCGTGCAAATCTTCCAAGATATGGGCGGATTTGCGCCCGGCGATCAAGTGCACGAGCACGGCATGAGGCTGGCTCAAGCATCCGCAGCACCTTTGGGCAACTTAACGACCCCCGAAGGTGATGAGACGCTGGTTGCCCAATCTGTCTATGGCATTGGCGCGCCTTTAGATAAAGAAGGGCAGGCGGCTGATCTAGAGGTCAATGTGGCCGGTATGCAGTATGCCTGGATCTTTACCTATCCCAACTCGGGCATTGTGGATGGCGAACTCCATGTGCCGGTGAATGCGGACGTGAAGCTCAATATTTCAGCCAATGATGTGATCCATTCTTTTTGGGTGCCGCAGTTTCGTCTGAAGCAAGATGCGATTCCCGGCAAAGAGACTGAGCTGCGCTTTGTGGCGACTAAACCAGGGACCTATCCGGTCGTCTGCGCCGAGTTGTGCGGCGGCTATCACGGAGCGATGCGCACTCAGGTCATCGTCCATTCCCCCTCTGAGTTCAACAATTGGTTAGAACAGCGCACCGCTCAGGCTGATACCGGGGCTGCTCAGGCGATCGCGATTAATCCGGCTGATCTCACCGATGCTGACTACTTAGCGCCCTATGGCAAAGCAGCTGGAGTCGAGTCTCATTTGCTGGCTCACCTGTCTGACTAAATTTCCAGCTGAGCCAGCATTGTTGGCGGTGGAGGACGGTTTTCTATAGCTGAATCAATCTCTTCAAGACCGTCCTAAAACTGCCTTGTTGATGCCATTCAAATCGTTTCGCAGCATTCTACGCTTCCCACCCATACATAACTCACTGCTCTCTTAAATTCTCTATGGCACAGGCGAACATTACGAGTGAACTGATCGGGAATTCTTTTCCCCACCCTGACAAATGGAAGTGGTATCACTACTTCACTTTCAACATTGATCACAAGGTTATCGGCATTCAATATTTGGTGTCGGCCTTCTTCTTTTATCTAGTCGGCGGAGCGATGGCTTTGGTCATGCGCGCCGAGTTGGCGACTCCCAGTTCTGACTTGGTCGATCCCAACTTTTACAATGCCTTGCTGACTAACCACGGCACCATCATGATCTTTTTGTGGATTGTGCCGGGGGCGATCGGTGGCTTTGGCAACTATCTCGTACCCCTGATGATTGGGGCACGAGATATGGCTTTTCCTAAGCTGAATGCCCTCGCCTTTTGGATCACGGTGCCAGCCGGTCTCTTGATTGTCGGCAGTTTCTTTTTTGGCGGCGCGCAATCCGGCTGGACGTCGTATCCACCGCTGAGTTTGATCACGGCGAATACGGCTCAATCCATGTGGATTTTAGCGATCGTCTTTGCGGGCACCTCTTCAATTTTGGGCGCGTTGAATTTCATCATCACCATTTGGAAGATGCGTGTGCCGAGCATGGGCTGGAACGACATGCCCCTATTTTGTTGGGCGATTCTGGCGACGTCTCTCTTGGCCTTGTTCTCCACCCCGGTGCTAGCGGCGGGTTTGGTGTTGCTGTTGTTTGACATCAACTTTGGCACTTCATTCTTTCGACCTGAGAACGGGGGTGATGTGGTGATGTACCAGCATTTGTTCTGGTTCTATTCGCACCCGGCGGTGTATCTGATGATTTTGCCCATCTTCGGCATTATGTCGGAGGTGATTCCAGTGCACGCGCGCAAGCCGATTTTTGGCTACAAAGCGATCGCCTACTCGTCACTCACCATTTGCATCATTGGTTTGTTTGTCTGGGTGCATCACATGTTTACCAGCGGCACCCCACCGTGGATGCGCATGTTCTTTACGGTTTCGACGCTGATTGTGGCGGTGCCGACGGGGGTCAAAATCTTTAGCTGGGTGGCCACTTTGTGGGGCGGCAAGATTCGCTATACCAGTGCCATGTTGTTCGCGATCGGGCTGCTGGCCATGTTTGTCTTTGGCGGGCTGAGCGGCGTGACGCTCGGTACGGCTCCCGTTGACATCCATGTGCACGATACTTACTACGTCGTGGCCCACTTCCATTACGTGCTGTTTGGCGGTTCCGTATTTGGCATTTATGCCGGGCTCTATCACTGGTTCCCAAAAATCACCGGACGTATGCTGAATGAACCGTTGGGCAAGGTGCATTTTATCTTGACCTTTATCGGCACCAACCTGACCTTTTTGCCGATGCATGAGTTAGGTCTCAAAGGCATGCCACGACGGGTGGCCATGTATGATCCCCAATTTCAATACATCAATATCATTTGCACGATTGGGGCCTTCGTTTTAGGTCTCTCGATCTTGCCGTTCCTGATCAATGCCATTTGGAGCTGGAGCCATGGCCCCAAGGCCTCCGGCAACCCCTGGAACGCTAAAACCCTGGAGTGGACGACGGACTCGCCGCCCATGATTGAAAACTGGGAGGTGCTCCCTGTCATGACCGAGGGGCCGTATGCCTATGGCGAAGAACCGGCGGAGGTCTCCTGATAGCAACTGCTTCATAGACAGTGATAGCCTGATTGCCCGGTCTGTCATTGTCTCCCCTGATGTCAACACTCACCTATCCCTGGGAACCTTATGCAAGGCGCAATTGAACCCAATTCCGATACTGCAGCGGTCGTTGAGGCCCATCATGAAGAGCATCATGATTTCCGCGTCATTGGCCTGATCACGTTTTTGTGTTCAGAATTTTTGATGTTTGCGGGCTTCTTCGTCATCTTTTTGGTCTACCGATCTGCTGCTGCTGAGTGGCCCCCCGAAGAGACGGAAATCGAGCTGTTGCTGCCAGCGATTAACACAGTCATTTTGGTGGCCAGCAGCTTTGTGATTCACTACGGCGATACGGCAGTCAAACAGAACAACATCAAAGGTCTGCGTAGGTGGTATGCCGTTACCGCTGCGATGGGGGCAATCTTCCTGGCGGGCCAGATTTATGAGTATATGAATCTGGGCTATGGCTTGACGACGAACCTATTCAGCAATTGCTTTTATTTGCTGACGGGTTTTCACGGCCTGCATGTGTTTATTGGGCTGTTGCTGATTTTGGGCGTGTTGTGGCGATCGCGCCGTGAGGGCCACTATGGTGCAGAGAAGCACACAGGCGTTGAAATGGCTGAAATCTATTGGCACTTTGTTGATGTCGTCTGGATCGTACTGTTCTCGATCATCTATCTGCTGACGCTAATTTAGTTTCAGTCCCATTTGATTCTTTGGGTCAAGGCAATCTGTGTGGCTTCGGCGAAATAACATTTCGCTGAAGCTTAGCTTTTTTTATTTTTCGGCTTGCAGAATCTACAAGGGAGGGAAATGATTCTGTCAGGAAGCTGGATATTGCTGCCGCCAACTCTCTGGAACTTCTTGTTCTGCCGTTATTTGTTGTCGAATCTCGTTTAGAGGCCAGCCGGTTCGTTGAGAGAGCGTTCGCGACTCTTCCTTCAATCGCTGTGTAACGTCTATCTCGTGCAGAGTAAATACTGTCTGACTCAACTGAAAGGTATAAGCAAAAGGATTGCCTAAGTTAGTGAAGAGTGGCAAGTCTTCAACAGTAAAAATGCCTGTTGATAAAAGATGACGGAAGTTCCTTGAGCTTGGATCGGCTAAGGGAGCAAGTTTTGTACTGAGATAAGTTGAAAAATCTGTGGATACGTTGACGTCTGGATCTCGTCGTCTCCTTTCAATCAAATATTCATGTCTTTCTTGAAAGTAACTAACAATATCACTGGCACATTGTTCAGCAGTTTTCTCTAATACACCAGAATCACTCACTTCGTAGTTCATTGTGTTGTATTTAACCTCAAATCTTTGCTGATTTTGAGTGACATCAAAAGACAAATCTTCTGGAAAATCATCAAGACCAGAATGCACATGCAGCCCTGTGACAAAGACGTTGGCTCTTGGGTCAAATTGGTCAGCTATCGGCGGTAGCCAAGATACGCCTACCGCTCGCAGGTTAGGTGTGTTGGCTAGCTCACGCCGCCAACAAGGAGACTCTTGGCAGCTATCTACTACCAATGACGAAAACCCTAAGAATACAGTATTGCGACCTGATCTTTCGTAAGACTTTTGAATGATGGCTTGGTAGACCGCATCAAAGTTATCTTCAATGAATTCGGGGAGGAGCGCCTCATTAGGAATCGGTACTGTGCGATAGTTAGACACCTCTGTTCGCCCAGCAGGAGTCAGCAAAGATAGTTGTAGATCCTGCACTGCTTTAGCATTGAACCTGCCTAATCGTATCGGCAGCGTCAATTGAGGCGAGCTGTAAGTGATTTGCAGGGGAGGGAGATAATAGATCTGGCCTTGCTCAAACGCCGGGATGTTTACTTGAGCTACTACAAAACTCATTCCTTGGCGAATATAGGGTTTTAGAGCTGTTTGTATGTCAGAGGAAATTTGATAGCCCTGATCTTGCAACCAAGCTCTGATATCTTGAGATTCTTGAGCATTCAAGACAGCGATATCATCATATTCACCTGTCATCGTTCGACTAAGTAGGGATTCAAAAATAGGATACGCTACGTGCTCTGGCCCAAAATCAAAGTAGGTGATATAGGAAGGTTCAACTATTCTGAACGTTCTGAAACAAGGATCAAATCCTAAGCAAGACGAGCCGATGCAACCGAGAGGATCGTGTCGTAAAGCAGGTGACCCAGCACCAATCAAGGCATTGAGCGGTCTAGGGTCGACAACGCGCACCTGTACTGATTGAGTATTGGCAGGAACGGGAATGACTAGAGCAAAGTCGGCCACGCTACCTTCGTAGTCGTTGCGCATCGTCAGGGTAGTGTGCTTACCGTCGCGGGCGATCGCTACCTGAGCGGTATGGTTATACAACTCAGCATTGGCTCCCCCAACATAAAGACCGGGAAAGGCCCAAGCGCTCGGCACCTTGCCAAAGACCAGGGCGATCGCGAACAGGCTGAGTAACCAACTTTGCCAGCGTCTCATCAGTACGCCTTAGCCGTTAAGGATCCAAAATTGCCGATAAACCAGCGGTTTCTAAAATTCCACTGGCGCACCCACGGGAACCCGCTCTACCTTTTCAGAAGCTGGGTCATACTGGCCATTTTCTTCTACTTCTAAAATGTCTTCTCGCTGCTGGGCGGTTGTCAGCGCGACGTCGGCACCGTTGATAACGGCTCCCAAGATCCGAACATCTTCCTTTTCTTCGAGTTCGTCTAGCATGGCCGTGAGCACCGGCTTTTTCGTATAGTTGGGACGACCCACAATCACCATGCCATCCGTTTTTGGCTCTAATAAAATGGCATCGTTGCTACCGGTAAAGTGAGGTGCATCAAACACCACAAAGTCAAATCTTGCTTTGGCATCCTGAAGAAACCGCGACATTTCGCTAGAGTCTAGAATTGCCGCGGGATTTTGCTGGGGGCCAGGCGTTGGCGTGATGTAAAGGTTGGCTACGTTGGGCACCATTTTGAGCGGATCCGAAAGCCTCCCGCCGTAATAGCGCAACGGTTCAAGCGTCGCCTCATTATCGGGCTGCACTCCCAGCCGCGCCGCCTGAGAAGCCCTTCTAAAGTCCATTTCGACAATCAACGTGCGACGTCCAGCCCGAGCAGAAGCAATTCCCAAGTTGTAAGCCGTAGTGGTTTTGCCCTCTTGTACCGAACTACTCGTGACCAGAACAACTTTGGGTACTTTCCCCTCATTGATCGTTAGGCCAGAAATTTGAATATTGCTGCGTAAGCGTTCATAGATATCAGCACAGGGATGATTCGCATCCGTCATGAGCACCGGATAGCTACGCTGAGGGTTGGTTGCGGGCACGATTCCCAGTAAGGGAATATCTTGACCTTCGAATAGATTTTCGAGATCCTCGAAAATTCGAATTGTGGGATCAAGCATATCGAGCAGATACACAATGCCACCGCCTAGCCCTAAGCCCACCAGTGAGCCAATGAGTAAAATCACGATGGGGTTCGTCGGGGTCTCGACTGGCAATGCCGAGGTGGATGGTGGACTGGCGACAGACAAGCTGCTGACCGTTTCTGCTTCAGCGGCTTCAGCGTCAATCCGCTTGGCCTGCACTTGGTCATATAAGGCTCGTTTCAATGCCACCTGCTGAGCTAAGCGATCGCGCTCTAGCTGTTTGTTTGGTAAGCGAGCATAAGCCTCTCGCAGCTGCACTTCTGACTGTTGAAGCAATTGCTGTTGGGTAATTAAAGCATCACGTTGGGTATCCAGCCCCACCAGCTGGTTGGCCAATTCTGATCTGGCTGGATCTAAATTGCTGTTTTGACGGACGGCATCAGCACTCGGCAGGGCTGCCAATGTCCCTCCCCCGCCGATGAGTTCAGCGGCGCGCGAGCTCAGCTGCTGGTTTAAGACATTTAAATTGTTCTGGAGCTCAATCATGGTGGGATGAGCCGGGCGCAAATCTTTGGACAAGATTTGCAACTGCGATTCAGTATCATAAATTCTGGCCCGCAGTTGAGCCAGAATGGGATCTGCACTCAGCGCTGACGAGGCGTAAGCGGCCTCAGGAGAGAGCCCCAACCGTGCCTGCAGGTTTTGCATTTGAGCATCAATGCCTGCTAGCGTAATCAGGTTTTGCCGCCGTTGATTTTGACTGGTCGAAATTGCGGTCAGTAAACTGCCGTCTAATGCGGCTTGAATGGCTGGCCCTTCCAGGCGATCGTATGCTTCTAGCGCCTGTTCTGCTTCTCTGAGTTCAGTTTCAATGTCAGGCAACCGCTCATTCAACGCCGATACGATGGTGCCTAAACGAGCCCGGTTGGTTACCCGGCTCAGCTCTACCATGCCCTGAAACAAAACTGATAAGACCGCTTCAGCTTCTTCTGGGTCATCGGTGGTGTACCCGACGTTCACGCTTTGTAGCGCACCGCCTTCTTCCCCAGCAGTTTTGATATTGATATTGGTATTTTTACGAATTTCGTTGGGCCCGATTTCGAGTCCGCCGGCAGCTAGCTGGGCCGCTACTTGCTCTAGTAGAATATCGGCCAGCAAAAAATCTTCAGTGATAATCCCTTGACCTTGTTGCTGCAGCTCTACCCCAGTAGTTGTAAACGAAACCACGGGCGTGTTTTGCACCAACACCCCTTCTGACTTGAATTGCTCTTCTATGGTGGGTTCCTGCAGGGCAAAGATACTGGAAATACCCACAGTGCCTAGAAAAGCTGCTAGCCCTATCCATTTATATCTTTTGAGAGCTAGACCATACCGTTTGAGGAGAGGCATTACCATGACTACGACCGCAAGATAGAAGGGGCAACGATTTTAGACGAACTCTGAACTTGAATAAGGCTCATCGCTAGGGACCAAACAAGCTCTCGCTGGAATTGGCTAACTCGTCAAAGAAGAGTAAGAACCCTAAAACATCCCTGAATGGCTGAGTAAAGGTGTTTAAAGCATAGGTCAATTTAGCCAGCACCGTGCGGTTGACAATGATCACATCATTCGCCTGCAATGGTGGATTTTCAGATGGAACACCGCGAAAGGCTTCATTAGCATCAAGCGTGGTCGTGACCGCGCGACCAGCTTCTTCGTCAAAGCGAATCAACGCCACCTCACCGAGGTTGGAAGTGTCGGGATTTAAGTTGGCTCGCACTAACGCATCGGCAAACCGACTCCCGTTAGGCAGGTCGAGCGCCGCTAGGGAACCGGAAGTGGCCCCCCCTAAATTACCGCTACCGTAGTTCAAAAATCGAATGGTAATGGTGGGTGTTGCCAGGGTTGAACGGGATACTAACTCTCGATCATAGTCGTCTAAAGCGGCTGGATCGAGACGGTCTACCAAAATTACATCGCCATCTTGTAATGCCACGTCAGGGAGTTCCTGACCTTCTTTGAGGGGAGTGAAGAGGTCGATAGTTTGCTCCAACAGTTGACCATCAGGCAAGCGCCGTTGCACCAACACTGAGCGCAAGTCGGCGGTTCCTGTCGTGCCGCCAGCGGTCAGCAGCGCGGCGGAAATTTGCGGCGCACCCAAGGGATAATAGCCTGGCCGCACAACTTCCCCTAAAATCGTCACCTCAACGCCTCGTTGAGCCACCAGCGTCACGCTCACGTCAGGATCGACAACGTACTGGTTATAGATTTGGCTAATCAGACTTTCTGTCTCTTGTATGGTCAGCCCGTTAAACGTGGTTACCCCTTGTAGCGGCACGATCACATTGCCTTGAATATCCAGTGTTGCTTGAAAGCTCAGGTCAGGAAATTGACGAACATTCACAAAAAATGAGTCGCCTGGTCCCAGCCGGTAGGTCTCAAAATCAGGCGGTTGTTGTCTGCCCAGAAGGCTGTCTAAAAACGGGTTGGCGGTGGTTGGCGGCGGCAGCGTTGGCACCGCAGTGGGATTAGAGAGTGGTAGAGGCGCTGTGTAATCAGGATCAGGAGTCAGCTCAGCGGTGGGCGTCAGGTGAGGCTCAAAATCAGAGGGATCTGATTGCTCTATGACAGGAGGAGAAGGCGGTTCATCGGCGAGCTGTAGCGGTACCGATTCCGAGATGTCAGAGGGTTCTGTAGGAAATAATAGATCCTCTTCTGAGGCTGAGCGGTGGTCTAGGGGCGAATCGGCTTCAGCAAACTGTTCTTGCGCAGTAGAGAGCAAACTATCGTCTATAGGCGAATCAGCCATCGCCCCGATCGCTGCGGTCGCTCCCAAGCAAAATAAAGCAAGAGAAGCCGCCCCTGAACTGGCGTAATGGCCCAGCCTCGGCCATTGAAAATGAAACTTAGTGTCCTTCTCAGGCATATCAATCATGATTGACGGATCAAAATCACTGTGAAGTCAAACAACAAACGTCATCGCCCCATTTAAGCACAGTGACTTCTTCTCTATATTTTCAGCGTCACCGCAAATGGTCGGGATACTCTGGGGGCAATCTAACAGACCGTTTTGTTTATTCGGTGATCAAAGCGGACTCAAGCAGACTTTGTTGGACTGTTTCGGCGATTGCCGTCATCTGCTCGGTATGGACGCGGATATCACCTACCGGTTCAATCGGGAGCAAAATGCTGACTGCGACCCAGGGCATCCGCTCTCGTTGCTGCCACTGCTGCTTTTGATCAGCCCAAAACCACCTGCCCGGGGCATAATGGCCGCCAGTGGGCCAGGCGTACCATTGCATGACAGCAAAGGTATTTCTACCATCGAGAGCCCGAAAGTATTGAGTTGTGACCTTGACCGGCTGCCCGTCAGTGGGCACTGAAAATCGTACTGCCTGCCGGTCGTTAATCTGCCAGCTCTGAGAGCCTTGCATGTCAACCCATTCCACTTCAGGCTGTTGATCAGCAGACATTTGTGGTCGCATTAACAAGCCAAAGGTCGAACCAGGGCCATCGGTTGCGCCACCCAACTGTTGATATTCAGCGAGACTCCAAGGACGGCGACCAATGCGCACTTCTTGGTGTGAAGACGACTCCCAACCCGGTAGAGCCAACGGCGCTTTGAGTAATGATTTGATTTCAGTGGTGTCGGCAACGGGCAGTGGCGTGCTCCACGGCCACTGCCCGCCGAGGTAACCGGGTAAGGTGACCATCGCGACTAGTGCTGCGAGCATAATAACGAGAACCCACTGAACCAAGGACTTAGGTGTAGAAATTCGCTTCACAGCTTCTGACATGATGGCGGTTTCCTGAACGATAGGTAACGTCTAAATAATTGACTGGTTATTGGTCTCGAAAGAGAACTGCTCCGGTACGTACTGTTGGATCAGACGCAAGATGAAAATGAGGGAGACGAGCAATATGGCTGAATACAGGTCGCCTCCCCAGCTATCATGCAGCCAGACAAATGCCGCCTCATGGCCGGAACCGTGAAAGTAGCTCAATAAGGTGTTGCGAATGATGTTGCCCACGACGCTGACACCCACAGTCGCTGCCAAAAAGATGCTGGTTCTGAAACGGGAAGGCCAGACGCGATGCCAGTAAATCAGCATGAGAGCGACATAGAGGCTGGTAAATAGCATCTTGAGTCCAGCGCAGTGCGGCGCGACTTCGACCATGCGATCGTTAACCAGCAAATAGATTTGGTCGACGGTCACATCAACTCCCCCCTGCATCAACAGGAAACCTGCTACGGCAGCGATAAAGCGCTGTAGCGGTAGGATGTAGGGCTCGATCAAATAAGGGAGCTGACTTGGTGTTGCCAATACGACTAAGAGGAGCGGAAAGCCCATCAGCTTTAAGCCAGGGAAACCCTTGAGGCTGAGACAGAGACCGGCCAGCATCAGCGGAAACGAAATATTCATCCAATCTGACAGCTGACTCAGATACAGAGCGCTACTCAGGGCCAGCAGCCCAAATCCAGCTGGATGAAATTGCTCGGGGAGGCGCTGCCACTGCGGACGTTGGCTCCAGGCGATGTAAGCCGCGAACGGCAGACCAATCATGCCATGACTAAAATATTCGTGCTGAATGCTAATCGATTTGTTGAGCCAGCCATCAACCCAATGCCATAGCAATGGGCCATACATCAGGACTAATAAGCCGATCAAGGCCATTGATTGAGGGGACAGTGATAAACGGCTTTTAGCAGATTGGATACTGGTAGACATGAGTTTATTGAGGTTGTAAAGCAGTTGCCGTTTCTTCGCAGATGGGCTCTTGACGAACCGCTTGGGCGATCGCGCTGATTACCCAGTCGGCTTGTTCGATGGTCATGCCGGGATACATGGGTAGAGACAAAATTTCCTGGCACAGGGCTTCTGACTGCGGGAAAGCCCCTGGTTGATAATTCAAAAATTGGAAAGCGGGCTGCAAGTGACAGGGCACTGGGTAGTGAATGCCACTTTGAATGTGATGCTCCTGTAGAACCAGCTGTAGGGCTGTCCGGTCGATGGGACAGTCTTCGGTAATACGAATGACGTAAAGATGGTAGACATGGCCCGCACCGCTGTCATTGCGCATGGGGACAATGCCGAACTCTCGCAAAGCCAATAACTGTTGGTCGTAGTGCTGGGCAATCAGATTGCGGGCTTGGTTCCAATCTGGCAGCAACGGTAGCTTGAGATTCAATACCGATGCCTGCAGCGTATCGAGACGACTGTTAGTGCCCCCTGGCTCGGTATGGAAATATTTGCGGACAGCGCCATAGTTGCGTAGCGATCGCGTCGTTTGGGCCACCAGTTCCTCTTGTGTGAGGAGCATGCCGCCATCACCAATCGCGCCTAAATTTTTGCTCGGATAAAAACTAAAGGCGGCAGCGGTGCCGACAGCCCCGGCTCGAATGCCCTCGCGCTCGGCTAAATGAGCTTGGGCGGCATCCTCAAAAATCAATAAATCATGCGCTGCAGCCAGCTGCCGAAGGCCACTCGGTGACACCATCTGGCCGTATAAATGAACGGGGACGATGGCGCGAGTCTGGGCGGTGATTGCCGCTGCTGCTGCATCTAGATCAATCAGGGCGGTATGGCGATCGCAATCCACAAATATGGGCGTGGCCCCACTGCGCAAAATGCCGATGAGCGTGGCCACAAAGGTATTTGCCGGTAACAGGACCTCATCTCCTGGGCCGATCCCACAGGCAGCTAAGCCCAGGGCGATCGCATCGGTACCACACCCGACCCCAACCCCGTAGGCCGCCCCGGTGGCTTCAGCAAAAGCCGTTTCAAAGGCTTTGTCAGCTCCCCCTAACACGAAGGCGCCTTTTTCTAAAACTGCTGTGAGGGCGGCATGAATATCGTCTTGAATCGGTTCATGCTGCCAGGTGAGATCAACAAAGGGAACCTTAGGGACAGATTGCGTCATAGGAATATCGGCATTAAAGGGCAAAGATTTATAGCAGCTTCTCTTTTTGAGTGGAAGAGTTCGGAGCTAAGGTCTGGCTTATGTCAATCAAACACAGCGATTGGCAACGGTGAAGGTCACCTTTGATTGATGCTAGGCAGCATCTTAAGAGACGTGTGCCCTGCGATAGTGGTTTCGCAGTTTCATTACAGAGTTCAGGGTTTACTTGATACAGTCTCTATAAATAAGGGCAGATCTCTTGTAATTGAGTTGGCCCTAGGGTGCCCGGACCAATCGCAATCGCAACAGCATTGATACTGTCTTCTCTGTAGGTCTCGCTGCTATGGACTTTGATACCGCTCGTCGGTTTTTGCTAGCCCAAACAATTGCTCCGGTGCCGGGGCAGACACCCTTTATGAATTGCTTGCAGATGGGTGTAGCGCCCGTGCCAGGACAAGTTACTTCAATTTTGTTAGCCCTTAAAACTGTGGCTCAAACGTTGCAAGGCGAGCCCAGTATTGAGCGATCGCTGGGGTTTGCCTTGTTTCTCTTAGCTTACGAAAGCCGCCAGCTGTATTTACAAGGTCAAGCTAATAATGTGGATTGGCCCCCGTTACTCGACGAAGACTTAACTCGCATTGCCGAAGCCGTCCGCCAGATCTGGGCCAGCGCAGCTTCATAACGACAACGCTTTTTACGCGAATGCTGAATTGCTAGCCGCCGCAGTCGTCAGGGAGGCGGCTCAGGACTGTTGTCAGTTCAACGTTTTTCAGCGCTGGCAGCAACATAAAAAAAGGACGCACTTTACAGCACGTCCCTCAAATAGATTAAGTATGATCGCTCAGATCTAACTACTTGTTGGGCTGAGGGGTCATCCGCAGATAGGGCTTGACCTCGGTAACACCCTTGGGAAACTTCTTCTTCGCTTCCTCAGTGGGAATGGTGGGTGAAACTACCACATCTTCGCCATCTTTCCAGTTGACGGGCGTGGCCACACTGTAGTTGTCAGTCAGTTGCAGCGAATCGAGCACTCTCAGGATTTCCTGGAAGTTGCGTCCGGTGCTAGGCGGATAGGTAATCGTCAAACGCAGTTTGCGGTTAGGGTCAATGACAAAAACCGTGCGCACGGTGACCTTGGCATTGGCATTGGGGTGAATCATGCCATACAGGTCAGATACTTTTTTGTCTTCGTCAGCCACGATGGGGTAGTTGACGACAGTGCCTTGGGTTTCGTCGATGTCGCTAATCCAACCTTTGTGAGATTCGGTCCCATCAACACTCAGCGCGATCACCTTGGCATTGCGCTTCTCAAATTCGCCCTTGAGCTTGGCAACTTCGCCCAGCTCAGTCGTGCAGACTGGGGTGTAATCAGCCGGGTGCGAGAAAAAGACCACCCAGTTGTCACCAGCCCAGTCGTAGAAATTAATTTCACCCTCGGAGGTTTGTTGGGTGAAATTGGGTGCGGTATCGCCCAATTGCAGCGTCATAAGAAACTCTCTCTGAATCTGATAAGTCAACAAGCGGCTAAGGTAGCCACGTTTGCTATCTTGCCATAAACCCCGGTATTCCGGTCGGAGTTTAGAGGTTTATTTAAAAAACGACACTGGTCACGGCGTTTTGGCACTCTAAGCGATCGCGCTAAGCCCTGTGGCATAGAAGTTTGATGGATTTTTGAGAGCTTGCAGAAAGGCGGTTCCGAAATGCTGTCGAATCAGCAAACCTGAACCCCAGGTAGCGTCTTGATGGGCTCACCGGCATCCGCATCGAGCAGCCACCACAGCTCTCCCTCGGGCCGAATCTTGCGAGCCGGGAAGGTGTTATCGTCCGCCTCCGGCGCAAATATCTCGGTCAGGGCCGTTTGTTTATTGCGGCCAGAAACCATGAAAATGACGCAGCGACTCCGATTGATCAGCGGTGCAGTAAAGGTCAGGCGCGGTTCGCCCGACTTTTCACCGACGGTGATCAGGCGATCTGTGACTTGCAACGCCGCCGTGTGGGGAAACAGCGATGCCGTGTGACCATCATCCCCCATGCCAAGCAGCACAATATCAAAGGCTGGCTGATCGCTTTTTAACGCCTGCTGAACCGTCTGGTCATAGTTTTCAGCGGCATCAGCGACCTGCTCAAAGTGGGTCGGCATGATGTGGATCTGTTCAGTGGGAATTGCCACCCGATCTAACCAGGCGGTTTTGGCCATCCCGGCATTGCTGCTCGGGTCGCTGACAGGGACGTAACGTTCGTCACCCCAAAAGATTTGCAGCTGGGCCCACGGTAAATCGGCTTCAGCGAGGGCCTCATAAAGTGGTTTAGGGGTGCTGCCGCCCGCGAGGGCGATCGCACAGGTGCCCCGCGCCGCGATCGCGGCCTGAATCCTCTCCTTAACCAAATCAAGGGAGCGGTTCACGAGGGCCTTACGGTCAGGATAAATTTCGATTTGCAGGTGGGTCATAACCGGAGAGAAATATTTAGGGGCAATTGAGATTTTGAAGTCAGTACTGGCGACCGGCCACACCTAAAAAGTGACCGCGTTCTGCCCCAGCTCTGTGGTGGCGATAGCCCAGTCAGGCTTGTACTAGGTAACTAATTCCTATTCTGAGACCACGGTTTTTTAGCCTGAGGGATTCAGGTTGCAGCGTAAACGATTTTTAACCCTAATCGAGATTGCTTAAGCTTTACTTTTAGAGAGCGCAATTTCCCTCAGGTTTTGATCGTGATTTCAGTTGTGTTGCCCTGTCTGAATGAAATTCGCCATGGCTATTTGCCCCAAATTATTGAGAACTTAGTTGCCCAAGCGGGGCCAAAGGAGCTGATTGCTGTCATCAGTCCCAGTGCCGACGGCACGGACAAACTGCTGGCTCAGGTACCGCAAATTCGGGTGATCGAGTCGGCGGTCACCAATCGGGCTCAGCGCCTCAATGTGGGCATTGCGGCCAGTCAGGGAGAGGTGATACTGCTGCACCATCCGGCGACGCTGTTGCCGCCCCAGCAGGCCCTCACCCTGATCGAGCAGACCTTTCAAGATCCGCAGGTCATGTGGAGCGGTTTTCGCCATCGATTTGACCTAGACCACTGGCTGCTGCGGTATACCTCCTGGTATTCGACGGCCGTGCGGCCGCAGTTTGGCCGCATTTTGTATCTCGATCATTGTCTGGCCGTGCGGCGATCGCTGCTGACAGAAATCGGCGGCGTGCCTGAGATGGATATTTTTGAAGATACGGCCCTCAGTCAGCGATTAGGCCAATATAGCGCCCCAGTGATTTTGCCAGCGGCGGTAGTGACTTCGGCTCGGCGATATCGCAGTCGCGGCGTTTATCAACAGGCACTGCTTAACCAAGCGCTCAAGCTGATGTATCACCTCGACATCGACCCGCAGTGGATGAATCGGCTCTATGAGCAAAAAGTGCAAATCAATGTCACCTATCCCGCTCAGAAGCTGCCCAACGAGAAGTCCCCAGCAAATTGCGATGGCTCGACCGAGGGGAGATTGGAGTGACGATTCACCGCGCAGTCATCGCATCCACTATCGCCAAGGTGTTCAACGTTGATGGCGCTGTTATGGAGCGGTCGGGGAAGCGGCTGCTGATAGTGACTGACAGTATTGCTGCACCAACAGATCAATGCCGGTAATAGCAGTCCCAACTACCACGGCATGGCTCCCTAGGGCGATCGCCTGTTGCGCTGCTGCTGGGGTGGCGATGCCCCCTTCACACAGACACGGGGTGGGAAACCGTTGCACCAGGTCAGCCAGTAAGTCGAAGCCCGGGGGTTTCAAAGCCGCTGTTGCAGAGGTATAGCCATAAAGTGTTGTGCCTAACAGATCGGCCCCCGCTGATACCGCCGCCGCCGCTGAATCTACGTTATCGACATCGGCCATCACCGGCTTTTTGAGATCGATGTGGATACGTTCAATCAGCTTGGCCAGCGTTTCACCCTCGGGGCGGGGGCGCAGGGTGGCATCGATCGCAATAATATCGGCTCCCGCTCGGGCGACGGCTGCGGCATGACAGTATTGGGGGGTGATGTAAACTTCAGAGCCCGCAATCACCTGCTTCCAGAGGCCAATGATGGGCACGGAGACCCGCTGCCACACCGCGGCAATGTGAGTGGGACTGTCAATACGTACCCCCACTGCACCTTGCAAAACCGCCGCCTCGGCCATGGCGGCAATCATCTCAGGCTGATGCAACGGTGACGTGGCGGGCGCTTGGCAAGAGACGATGAGGCCGCCTTGCAGCGCCGTTAAAATACTGTCAATCGGCATGGCGTCAATATGATCGGGTGAACGGCCCCGTCGTTAGACAGTTGGGCCACGCCGAGTGTATCGCAAGCCGGGCTTAGGAATTCTCTGGGCGAGCCGTGAGCTGCTGCTGCAAAAGATGACTGGCTTGAACGAGGAGCGGGTCATCGGGCTTCTGCGCCAAGATTTTGGCAATGGACTCAACCAAAGGCCAATTGATCAGGGCGCCATCCCGAATCGTTTTACTAGCCGCGTAATAGCCGACGTCGGGGGGGACGTCCATCTCGTCCGTTTCACCCGTTTGCAAAGAGCTGGGCGATCGCCAGGAAACGACCTTGCTTCTGAGCGTGACTTGAAACCAGGTGATCGTTTCGCCGATCATCTCGATCGTGACGTCAAAATAAGGTTCTTGGCCTTGATACCAAATCCGTCTTTTTTCAATATTGTCCTCAGCCGCCTTCATCAAATTGGGATTGATGGGACGTAACGAGCCACCTAACGCTGCGATCACAGACTCATCTAATTTCATAATCAGGGATTAAACACACACGTTGCTATCACCATAAAACCACCCTTCTCTAACTAACATCAGGCTCATGACTCAAACTGCAGAATCTCATGGGTTGAGACATAATCTTCACAAAGTTGAAACCGTTGCTGTCGCTGGTACAAAAAAGGAGCGCTGATCCAGCGCTCCTCAACATCAACTTTGACTAATGGAAAATCGCGCTCCCATGCCGCGAAGCTTCGCTAACGCCTTAATGTCTGCCCCAAGGTTGGTAATAGACGGGCGAGCCTTGATCTGCAACAAAGTGACAAGCCTTGGCTGAGCGGAAAAAGCTTTTCCAGATGGGCACATCCGATTTGCGATAATAGCTGCCCAGCACAGGTTTGATTGCTGTCGTCGCATCCTGCAGGTAGTAATGCGGAATGCTTAGGAAGATGTGGTGGGCCACATGGGTGCCGATGTCGTGGTGAATCGAGTTGAAGATGCCGTAGTCGCGATCGATAGTGGACAATGCGCCCTTGAGGAAATACCAATCGTCGTTGGCATACCAGGGGATATCAGCCTCGGTGTGGTGCAAAAACGTGACCAAATCGAGCCACATCACAAAAATGACGTAGGGCACGAGGTAGTAAGTTGCCAAAAAGACGAGCCCATACTGATAACCAATGCCGGCCAGTAGCCCCAACATGCCAATCAGCCAAATTGTGCTGGTTAACACGTCCCACTTTTCAGAAGGCTTGAATAGGGGACTGCCGGGCAAGAAGTGTGTTCCACCCGGACGACTGGGCGATCTCCGAAACAGATAAATGGGATACGCCAGCAAGGGCAAATAAAATCGGATGAGCTTTTCGGGCCAAGTCATCGCGTTGTACTTAGACTCGGTGACCGGGTACCAGCTTTCATCTGTGTCGATGTTACCCGTATTGGCGTGGTGGGTGCGGTGACTGATGCGCCAGCCGTGATAAGGCACCAAAATTGGCGTATGACTGAGATGGCCCACCAGATTGTTCAGCCACTTGTATTTAGAAAATGAACCGTGACCACAGTCGTGACCCACGACAAACAACGCCCAAAACATCGTGCCCTGAGCCAACCAAAAAATGGGGAGAAACCACCAAGTAGTGATCGCAGCCGCTGCGGCATAGAGACCGGCGATGATGCCCAGATCTAAGAAAAAGTAGGCCAGCGATCGCGCGATCGAGGGCTCAAAACAATAGGCGGGAATCGCCGACTTGATGTCTTTGAGGGTAAACGGCAGTTCTCCCTTGGGAGTGCCCAAGTCTAGAGCAGCCGTTTGATCAAATTGATTCGGAGCAGATTGTAATTGCACTAGGGTGTTGACATTCCATATATTGGGCGACTGACAACCAGCGAGTCAGCACTCACCAAGGCCAATCATTGACAGTAAGAAAACCTGAATTGCGAAGACCAACGCTAAAAAAACTGTCTGGTTTACAGGCAGTTTTTTTAGCCACGATTGCTCGATGACCGTAAACTAGCGAACGCTGGAAAAAGGACGATAGGCCGTTTGCGCGTCATAGAGATGACAGTTGCGGGTGATTTGCGACATCAGCTGCCAGGAAAACCGCCGCACGTAGATATGCTCGCCCCAGTTTGCCATCAGGCTTTTGTGGGCCGATCGCAGATTGTAGGAAGGGATGCCGACGGAAATGTGATGCGGTACATGCACATTGATGTCATGGCAAAGCACTTCGACCCATTTGGGATAGGTGCAATGCACCGTACCCGCCAGCTGAGCCGGTACTGCTGACCACTGTGCGGCGGGCTGAAACGGAATTTCCGGGATGGTGTGATGCACGATGGTGAAGGTGCTCATCCAGAAGTGATAGCCCAGCCAGGGCAGCAGCCAGAACTTGACGATGCCCCATAGCCCCACGGTGAAATACATCGTCGGGAAGAAGACGAAGGCAAACGCGGCTACGACCGCAACAGAAGTTTTAACGGCTCGACGTTCGTCGCCTTCAAAATTGCGCCAGTTAAAGTGCATGACCGCCCAGTGAGCGATTGACCCTACCCACCAAAAGCGCTTCCTCAGCGCTTGATAGCCGACCTGCAGCCAAGCCGGTGCCGCCTGAAAGCTTTCCACAGTCCACGGTTCCCAAGCGTTGTCAACATGCAGCTTGTTGGTGTGAACATGGTGGTGATCGTGCAAAATTCGCCAGCTATGAAAGGGATAAACCAAGGGCATCATCATGATGTGGCCGACCCAGTTGTTAACCCAACGACGCTTCGCAAAAGACCGATGACCGCAGTCATGACCCACAACAAACAGGCCGGTGGCGGCTGTGCCCGTAAAGATCCAGGCAAAGGGGAGTAAATACCAGGGCGATAGGGCGATCGCCCCACATCCCAACGCTACGCTCACCAAGGTGATCAAAACTGAGAACCAGGCCTTTCGCCAGTCTTTTTCAAAGCAAGATTTAGGAATCGTTCGAATTACGTCGCTCAGCTTCAGGTCACTCAGCGCTGAAGTAGGTTCTGCTAGGGTAGGCACCTTAGCAGAAGAGGGTAGGGTAGCAGTCATTCATAGCCTCGAGTAGAACCAGACTTGCATTAGCAGGCGACCAAAATTCAGAACTGTACTATGGCCCTCTCAGCCGAGACAGTTGTGTCTGAAGGTATCTTTACGATAAGTTTCGTCAATGAAGACCCCAAGGCTGCCAAAAAAGCGCAAAAAATCTGATATGCAAACCTCAGTAGTCTACCGCATGGAGGATGGCTGCGGGATCACTGTCTCCGGTTAAATCAGAAGTTCTCACGGTTGGGCGGTTGCACCCTACAGAAAATCTAATCAGAGTGAGTCGATAAACGCTGCAACATGACACCTTGAGTACCGTTTTTGTGGCAACGATATGGTCTGGACTGACTGGGCTGTCAAAAATTCGATCAGTGTACTGTTGATGAGTCGCTGGCTGGAAGCTTGTGGTCGCGGCGATAGGAAATAGAGATTCAATCAGGGGGGATCGCCCTCCTCCCATCGATCCCTAGGAATGATTTTTTAGGGAGAGGCAATTGGCTGTAATGCACCGTTTCGATTGAGTCTCAAAAGGGAGCTATCCTAAAAATGCGAGCTTCGACTTTTCTCTTTGTCTAGAGAATCATTCCTGCCGACTATCCCCGCTCAGGCAAGATATAACCGAACACCCTTCGGGAAGGGCCAGACCCTACGGCATGTAGAAGTCGGCAGTCAGAATTAGGCAGCTGATCTGATGCTGAGTTCAGGTATTGGGAGAGAACTGATCAAACTGCGGCTTTCTATACCTAACCAACAAGAAGCGGATTTTATAAAATCCTGATTCCTCAAGAGACTGTGCTTGAATAACAGCCTCAGAATAGAGCGCTTTTCTGGCAGGGTTGGGCAGTTTGAAACCTCTGAGATCGAGATGTTTTTTGAGCAACTTCCTGACGGCAGGGCGCGATCGCGGCTCCCAATGGTTTAAAAGCCCAAGTCAGCCTTGGCCGCCTCCGATGCTTTGAACAAAGGCTCGTCAGGCATCTCTTCCCAAGCCGTCGCGCCGACATCGCTATAAAATTGGGCGTCATAGGCGCGAGTGCGGACAACAACGGGCATGGGCGTCGCGTGACCCAGGATCAAGGCCTGCTGTTTGGAGTCCAATTTGGCCAGCACCGATCGCAAGCTTTGCGCTCCCGACACCCCAGTAAAAATCGCATCAATATCTTTTTCATCATTCAATAGGGCGGTGATGCGAGTGCCGATCTGCGACATCACTTCGTTGTCAATTCCCGAAGGTCGCTGATCGACCACGAGCAGCGTGACAAAATACTTCCGCATCTCGCGGGCGATAGTGCCAAAAATGGTTTGACGTGCTGTGGCCGGGTCCAAAAACCGGTGCGCTTCTTCAATCGTGATCATCAGCTGTTGGGGGCGATCGCTGGGATTTTTGGTCTGCAAAAACCGCTCGGCCTTTTGCACATAAATCGCGTGAATACGGCGGGCAATCACATTTGTCGCCAGCATGTACGACAGCAGGTTTGATTGCGAGCCAAACTCCACCACCACATGTTTGCCCTCATTGATGGCGGTCAAGATTTGGCCCACGTAGTTGTGGGGGCAAGCGGCGCGAATATATTTCAAATCAGCGAGGCGATTGAGCTTCCGCTGCAGCGCCATGATTGATGACTTGTTGCCCATTTTGGTTTCGCAAAAGTCTTGAATTTCCTCATTAGTCAGCGTCAGCAGCCGGTTAATCCAGCCCTTACCAAATTCGTTGCGCAGAATGATGGCATTCTCTAAGCTCGCTTCCGAAAGGTTCAGTTCCGTGCGCACCAGCATTAGATCTTCCACATCAATTTGATCGAAGCTGATGTAAAGCTCTTGGGCATCGCGTACGCCGCGCCGCTTTGTCGCTTCTGGATCGAGGGTGAAGATTTGCACCTGGCCGGGAAACAGCTGCCGCAAGCCCTTGACGGTGCTGAAGTGCTTGCCCTCGCTGACCGCTTCCCAACCGTACTCCGAGTGCATATCAAAGATTAGGTTGACCGCCGCCTGCCGCTGAATCGTGCCTGACAGCAGCACCCGAGTTAGAAAAGACTTGCCCGTACCCGACTTGCCAAAAATGCCGTTGCTGCGCTCGACAAAGCGATCCAGATCCAAACAAATGGGCACCGCCATATCAATCGGCTGGCCGATCACAAAATTGCGGCGGTGAGGATCATCTTCCCACCCAAACACGATGCGGAAGTCGCGCTCGGCGGCGTCATAGACCTGACTAAAGTGACTGGGAATCGTTTTGACTGGGAGCAGTTCTACCGCCGCACTGCTCTGCGCCTGGTAAGATGCTGCCCCGTTCTGGCGTTTGGCCGCTTTGGCATTGCCGTTGGCGCTGCTGTGATGACTGGCGGTGTCGGCATCTTGGGGGGTAAACATCAGCATGGGGCTGAGGCTCGCCGTGCCGTAGGTGCCCGTGCCGGATAGCACCTCTTGCAGAAAGAGGTTAGCCGGTTCTGGCGGATTGGCGAGAATGCGGGCGCTGGCGGTACCTAAGGCGAGATCGGTCAGCATACAAAAGAAGCGCGATCGCCGACCCTGCACAATCAAAAACTTGCCTACCCGCAGATCTTCGACCGACACGTCTGGATGCAGACGTACCTCTGATCCCCGAATTAGCGATCCTTCAATGACCGAACCCAGCGGCTTGCCAACTTCCATCGGGTCTCTCCATCCGTTCTATCAGCCATGGTAGTCCGTTTGCAGCGATTTAATACATTTGTTTCTTAGTTCATTTGTCTTGGCGATAGATTGTGTCTATATCAGTGCCGCAATATCCGGTCTGAGGCGCCGGGGGCTGAATTCCAGTTGCCGTTGAGAGCGAATCTGATCCCCTTGAGCGATCGCGCTGCAGATCCATCAGGCCGCCCCCTTACAATGAGAAAAACATCCAATTTGGGTGAGCTTATGAGTCCCTCGTCAAGTCGTTCCGTGCCGCCCAGTGCCGCGCTCTCACAGCATCGAGAGACGCTGCCGACGATGTATGATTTGCCCAGCGAATTTCCTGAGGAGTCTGGCTTGCCTGATGAGTTTCATGACCTGCAGCCGCAGTTACTGAGCCGCACTCTATCCCTTGCCAACTATCGCCGCGATCGCTGGTTCACCGGCACCGATCTGAATGTTTATTACAACGCTGAGCAGCCGCTGTGGCACAAACGCCCAGACTGGTTTCTCGCGCTAGATGTGCCGCGTCTATATGACGATCGCGATATGCGGCTGAGCTATGTCGTCTGGCAAGAAGGGCAGTCGCCGCACGTCGTCGTAGAATTTTTATCGCCGAGCACCGAACGAGAAGATTTGGGACGATTTTATCGAGAGAGCGATCGCGTGATCGACACCACCCGTCAGCGACAACCAACGCTACCGCCAGCTATCACCCAGCCGCCCAAAAAGCTTGAGGTCTACGAGACACATTTGCAGGTGCCGCATTACGTTGTCTATAGCCGCTACACGCAACGCTTACGCTACTTTCACCTGAGCGAGGGACGCTATCAAGAACAGCCGCTCCGGGCCGACGAGCCGCCAATTTGGTTCGCTGATCTAGAAGTCGGTTTGGGCATCTGGCACGGCGAGTTTGAAGGCATCACTAGCCATTGGCTGCGATGGTGCGATGCGGCGGGCAACTGGTTCCTCACCGACACTGAAACTGAGCGGGCAGCCAGGGAGCAAGCCCAGCAGCGAGCAGAAATTTTGGCAGAGCGGTTGCGATCGCTCGGCATTAACCCCGATGAACTCTGAGGGAGTTGTCTCAAAATCTTGACCAGAGACGGGATTTAGAAGTGCGATCGCAACCGTTCAGTTCAGCGAGGCTGCGACTTTGTCGCAAAATCAGCCAAAAAAAAGAAGGTAGAAAGCATTTGCCTTCTACCTATCACTACCATCATGTTTTGACTCAGACGCGGTCAACGTTCGGCAGCTCAGGCTAGAACTGATAGCCAATACCGCTCTGTAGAGAGACCGCGGTGTTGCCACCTTCGCGATAGCCGCCAAAGGCAATAATGGCATTGCCAAACAAAGCTAGACGACTGTTGGGGAACATGTAGTCGATACCGGGCTGCAAGACAAAGGAAGTCGCATTTCCTACCGGTGAAGGATCATCTTCGTCGCCAGTGGGGAATGAAACGCCTGCGCCGAGATAGATGTCAGCGTTCCAGCTCAAGGGATAGTCATAGGAGACGGTCGGCACCAGGGTCAAATTGCCGCCGAACACGAAGGCGGTTGCCCGGAGTGATACCGGCATCCGCAAGAAGCGGTAACGTCCAGTAATGACTCCACCAAAACCATCTCCCCGGCCTGTTTCAGCTTCTTCAGTCAGGCCAAACGCGGCACCAATACCGACGTAACTGCCGTAGGCCGCTTGCGCGTTGGCAGCTTTCGGAGCCATCACTGCAGAAGCACCGGCTAGTGCCCCACCCAGAGCAGAGGCGATCGCTGCCTGCATCAACCGACGTTTGATCTGTTTCATTTCGAATCACTCCTCAGGCAGGCAATTAATACACAAGAGACAGCGTTTCCGCAGCTACCCGCTGCCGCAAGCATGCACGCCAAAACCGATCTCACTGAAATCCCATAGAATCATTGAAAACCCTCACCAATAGCAGGGTTCAAGCAATTCTGATCGAGATATCACGCGTTAATTCAAGCAAACAACTCCGGACTCGCTAGACTATTGTTACGAATCTTAACAATAGTCTAAATCAGCCCGTATTCCTCATGCCAGCGGCGATTCCGTTGATGGTGAGCAAGGCTCCGCGCAGTAATTCTTCTCGGCTGTATCGAGATTTGATGACACCCGAGACGGCGCTGCGATAGTGACGTAGTCGCTTCAGTAACGCCACCTGAATGAAGCCTAGAGGGACGATGGTGCCGTTGCGGAGATGGACTGAGCGCTGTAGATCGGGGTCGCCATCGAGTAGGCGACGATGACCGGTAATCGTCAAGATGATGTCTGAGGTGGTGTAAAACTCTTCAGAAATCTGCTCAAAGAGGACGTGGAACCGTTCTTGATCCGACGCCTGAGTGAGTTCATGAACATAGTGCTCAGCAATTTGCAGATCCACTTTGGCTAAGGTCATCTCGACCTTGGAGATCACCATCTTAAAGAACGGCCACTTTTGATAAAAATAGCGCAGCAGCTTGAGCCGCTCTTCGGGATCTTCGGCCAGAAATTCCTGTAGGGCGGTGCCGACGCCATACCAGGCAGGCAGCAAAAAGCGAGCTTGCGTCCAGCTAAAGACCCAGGGAATCGCCCGCAGGCTATCTAAGGTCTTTTTGCCCTTACGGCGAGCGGGGCGCGAGCTGATCTGCAGCTGGCTAATTTCTTCGATCGGGGTGACCTGGTGAAAGAAATCAACAAAGTCGGCCTGTTCGTAGATCAGCGCGCGATAATGTCGCCGCGAACTTGCTGCTAACTCCTCCATGATTTCGTTCCAGGGCTCGATCTCATCGACGGTGCTGTGCAGCAGGCTGCCCTGAATGACGGCGGTGGCGACGGTTTCTAAGTTGTACAGGGCGAGGTCGGGCAGGTTGTATTTGGAGGCCAACACCTCTCCCTGTTCGGTGATCTTGATGCGTCCGTTCAAGCTCGCCCCAGGCTGAGCCAAAATGGCTTCGTAGGCAGGGCCGCCACCCCGGCCCACCGAGCCGCCGCGACCATGAAAGATGCGCAGGGCGATGCCAAAGTCATCGGCGGTGGCCTGCAGGGCCTGTTGAGCCTTGTGGATTTCCCAGTTGCTGCTCAGAAAGCCGGAATCTTTGTTGCTGTCGGAGTAGCCCAGCATGACTTCTTGAATGGGTTTGGGGGTCTGCTCAGCACTCGCGGTTTCATCCGCTCGCCCGCCTTGAGTCACCGCGCGATAGAGGGGTTGCTCAAACAGCGATCGCATGACTGAGGGAGCACGCTTCAGATCTTCGACCGTTTCAAACAACGGCACCGGTTGAATGCTGGCCTCCCACGTCGCGGGAGCAAAGAGCCCCGCTTCTTTTGCCAACAGCAGCACCTCTAGTAGGTCACTGACCGTGTGGCTCATGCTGATGATGTAGCTGTGACAGATCTTGGGGCCAAATTCTCGCTGTAGACGCCTGACCATCCGAAACGTTTCCACCGTTTCGCAGGTAATGGTGGAGAACGGCAGCTCAGCGGGTACCAGGGGACGGCGAGTCTGGAGCTCCTGGATCAGCCAGGCCGTTTTCTCCGCTTCGGATAAATCGTTGTAGGGCTTGGGCAACACCTGCAGGTAGGCGGTGATTTCGTCGAGCGCATCCGAATGACGGGAGCTTTCCTGCCGCAGATCCAGTTCAGCAAGGACAAAGCTATATAGCTCCACCTGACAGATAATCTGCTCCAATTCGCCGCAGGTCATGCCAGTGGCGTTGAGGTCGCGCTGAATCAGTCGTAAATCTTCGAGAAAATCGTCGCCCGCCCGGTAGAGAGACAGCTCCATGCCATCGCCCTGATCTTCTTGCAAAATGTCGCCCTGATAGAGTCGCCGACTCCGCTGCAGAGTGTTTTCTAACCGCTGCTGCATGTAGGCGAGCTTGAGCCGGTAGGGCGCTTGACGATAGCGAATCGCCCAGCGCTCGTAAACCTCAGGCATCACCTGCTGATCTTGATCAAGCGAATCCAACAGCTCAGGCTGTACTTCGCTCCAGTGCAGGGATAGGCTCAGGAGTTTGGTCAGGTGATCGAGGGCATCGATATACTTTTCCAGCACCAGGTTGCGTTGGTAGCAGGCGGTTTTCCAGGTGACTTCGGGCGTGACGGAGGGGTTGCCGTCGCGGTCGGAGCCGACCCAAGAGCCAAACCGACAAAACTGGGGTTTGGGCGGGCGCAGGGTGGGAAAGGTGTTGTGGAGCGATCGCTTGATACGTTGATAAAGCTGCGGTAGCGCGTCAAACAGCACCACATCAAAATAGTGCAGCGTATAGTCCACCTCATCGAGCACGGAGGGTTTGAACTGATGCAGCTCGTCAGTGCGCCACCACAGCCGAATTTCTTCGGTGAGCTGTTCCTTGAGGGTGTCAATTTCCCAGCTTGAGGCTACCCCCATTGACTGCACCGAATCTTCCGCCTGATCGAGTCGCCGAAAGAGAGCGGCAATGCGGCGCTGTTTATCGCGAATGGTATGGCGCACAATCTCGGTGGGGTGGGCCGTAAAGACCAACCGAATATCGAGATTATCCATCAGTCGCTGAATCAACTGCGGTGGGACATTGAGCTGCTTCAGTGTCGGAAAAAGCCAGTGAAAGGTGCCCGCATCGCGATAGCTGGTCGGCAGCAACTGATAGTCAAAGGTTGACTTGAGCTGGGGCAGC
Organism: Leptolyngbyaceae cyanobacterium; assembly: GCA_050042805.1. Taxonomy (GTDB): domain Bacteria; phylum Cyanobacteriota; class Cyanobacteriia; order Phormidesmidales; family Phormidesmidaceae; genus Halomicronema. The sequence continues at coordinate 3,546 of JBHJJI010000107.1, read as the reverse complement.
GGTTTTTGGTAAGGTTCGGGCTTGCCTTCTACGTTCGTTTGCTGGGGGCGAATGGTGGCAAGACCCGCGATCGCCGATGAAATATCAACATCGCCGTAGGCTGCTCGATACTGCTGCTGCTGGCCCTGTTGTTCGTAATGTTGCTCAACGCTGTTGATCAGCTGAAAATACAGCGCAAATGCCCGGGCCACCCGAATGGCATCTTGCAGTTCGAGGTCTTCGACCACCTGCACCACGGTTTGTACGCTGACGGCACGGGCGGCTGGGGCCTGTCCCTCTTCAGAACAGAGGCGACGCAGCTGATGCAGCAGAGTCAGGAGTTCTTGACCACATTCGTTGCGGAGTACCGACTCCCAAATATCCTCTACCATCTTGATGCGCCGTTGCACGCGCAAACTATAGGCTGAGCCTGGGGGCGTAATTGACACGCTGGGAGCAGACTCAAGAATGGCTTCGCTGGTAGTTGGCATGTTCTCAGATGAAGTTGGCAGAGTGGATGTCATAAAGTTAAAGCATCGTCGCAGGAACACGAAGTCGAAGGCTGTCAGGCCCATGATCAACAGTCATGGCCGTGTCATGGCCACGGCTATACGATGTCGGTCTCATCAATGTGATCAGACAGCCCCGAGACATTTTGTAAATTCGGTAAGCGTTCACCGCGAAACACTTCTTCGCTGGCGAGACCGATCTGAATCAAGGCATCTGAACATGCTCGAGCGCCTGCAAGCGCGACCAATAATGGCCCCGTCATGAGGCTTATTACCATATTGGAGGTGCCCGGAATGTTCACTCCTGAGGCAATCGCGGAGAATTGTTGAGAATCTTTAGACGGAGTTGTCATGGCTAAGGTGAAGACCGTGGAATGGCAACGATATCGTCATTAAATTTTAGGCGGCCTAGTGGGGCAAAGTGGAGGTTGAAAGGGCGTGTCAGCTTGAATGAAGGTCCTCAAGTTCAGGGATGAGCGAGCGAGCTCAATTGCCAACCCAGTTTCAACCCTGATTGAACAAGACACCTTGCACCTCTGTCTTTAAGTTCAGGACAGCTGGGTCTGCTAGCCGCTGACCCAGGCCTAGCGAGGACAAGGCTAACGTCTCAACGCCAGCTGCTTAAACCATAGCGCTGATAGGGCCACCCTCTGAGCAACTGCAACATTCCCTGACACCCCATGGGTGAATGCCGTTAGCTGGATCGCTCTGTGTAGCGATCTCGTTGCCGTCATGCCGGTGGATTCAGTAACGCTGTCATTGATCTGGGTCTACGACTCATCATATGGGCCGTTTGTGGCAGTTTTGGCAACGAACGAGAACCGCCACAGTCCTCTCGTTGTCAGTAATTGCAGCCGGGATGCAGCTTTGCACAGTGAAGTTTGCCGAAAAGTGCAAAGTCCCTGTCTGAAACCTGAGTGCCTGGGCCGGGGGCCATCTCGCATACTGCTATTAACGAAACAGGAGATCCCCCATGCGACGCCCCACCGCCTCCGTTAGTTTGATTGCCGACCCCATCACAGATGCCCCATCTGAGCCCCAAGGCAATGGGCAAACGTCACCCACGACTGCGGCCCTCCATTCATCAGAATTTGCCCTCGCTCGTTGCCGGGCGCTTTACGTCGAAGGCTGGCAGCAGGTTGACAGGGGCCAGCTTGACCGGGCTCAGCGAGCCTTTCAAGAACTCTTGATTTGGAGCCGACACTGCGGTCACAGTGGCTGGACTAATGCGGCTGAAAAAGCTATGGCCACGCTGGTCGCCCAAACGGCGCTGGCTACCGCGACTCAAACCATTAAGACTGCTGCCTCAGCTACCACGCTGCCCTCATCCCAGCGCTGTGACGAGGCCGACGCCCTCTATGCTCAAGGCCAGATCAGCCTCGCTAAGACCACCTATCAGCAAGCTTTAGAGGCAGCTGTACAAGAGCAATGCCTGTTAAATATTGGCCGCTGTCTCAATGGACTGGGGCTGATTGACCTTGACCGACGGCGATATGTGCAGGCTGAAACTGAGTTTCAGGCCGCCATTGAGGTGCTCGCAGACGTCGAGGCGCCCCGCCAGAGCGCGATCGCGTTTCACAATTTGGCTTTGGTGCACTACCAGCAAGGGGATCACGCTGCTGCCAAAGTCGAGTTTCAGCAGGCCTTAGACTTTTGGCAGACTGGCGAAGACAGTTTAGATCTCGCCCTCACCCTTGATTATCTCGGCCGTATTTATGCCGATGAGCAAGCCTACTGGCTAGCCCTCGGCAGCTTTGAAGCAGCGGTCGATATTCTCGTTGAGCTGACGCCCCACCAAGATGTGCGCCTGGAAGCGGCGGCCTTGATGGTGCAAATGGCGCAACTCTGCGAACACACGCGCCATCTGGATCTCGCGATCGCCTATCTCACTGCTGCGCTAGAAACCTATCAAACGCTGCCGCTGTCCCAACCCCTGCTGACCGTCCTCAATCGGTTAGGTCGTCTGCACCAGCAAGCCCAGCGCCCGGCGATCGCTCGCCACTATTACCAGCGCGCCCAGCGGGTCGCTCAATGTGAGGGCGGAAAGGCTGACCTACCCGATACCGCCTATCAGATGTAGGGTGCCAGCCTGGCCTCGTTGACGACTCAACGTTTATCCAGTTGCCGGATCGACTTATAACAGTTCTCGGTGATCGAACTCCCGATGCCATCTTGGCAACGCCAGGGAGTTGAAGAGTGGGGAAGCCAGAACTGTAGCTTTGTTTTAGAGAATCGGTATATTCCAGTACCGGCAGAGTGCTGAACACCTGTGCCGTGGGATCGCTTCCCCTCTCTGAAAAGGCTTGTTGGCCCATTGATGACCATTCTCAGCGATCTAAATTCCCGATGAACTCTTCAAAACGCACGGGCGCTCAGGAGCTGGCGAGCTAGATTTGTCGTCTTGGTTTAGAAAATTGGGCGTTGCTGAATCGAAGTATGGATCTATCTGAGTTGCTAGTGATCTCGCCCCCTTTGCTTGTATGCCCGAAGGGCTTTAAGCCCCCAATTCTGGGGGACTTTGAGAAATCCGGCTCCCCCAGAGTGGGGGGCTGAGGGACGAATTCATCCTGTAATTCAGCAACGCCGAATATTTTTGATGTGGAAGTACCCTAAGAATCGTCAGCGGGTTCAGCTGCATCGGGCGATACCGGGACATCAATCAAACCAGGAACCAAATCATCCAGGGTTTGAGCGTCGTCTTCAATATCTCGCAGTACCGGTGCCGCCGCTTCCCGTTCTTGCACAAAGATGGCAGAGAGGGCATCAGCGAGATTTTCGGCCATGGCGATGCGGTTGCGATAGACCAAAATCACCCGCGCCAAAATCGGCAGGCTGTTTTGCTCGGCTTCCAGATACAGCGGCTCGACATACAGCAGCGATCGCTCGATCGGAATCACCAGCAAATTGCCTTGAATCGCCCGCGACCCCTGCGTGTTCCACAATGAAATGCGTTGAGAGATCGCTGGGTCTTGATTGATGCGGGCTTCGATTTGCTCTGGCCCAATCACCAACACCTGCTTGGGAAAGCGGTAGAGCAGCATTTCACCATAGCGATCGC
>JBHJJI010000106.1:0-4898 GCA_050042805.1 Leptolyngbyaceae cyanobacterium | reverse complement strand
TAAGGCAGCAACAAATCGATCTAACGCAGCAAATGAAGAGGTAGAAGTCATAACCCTAGGCAATGCTCAAAGCTTGACTGACAGTTATCTCAATAGACCCAATAGCCCTAGCTATGGCATCGAAGTATAACAAGGGTTTTTAGGTTTCGAACACTCTCCTAAGGTTAGAAATCAGCGGCATCCCAACGAGATCGCAGCTAAATAGATGACGGATGATCAGGGCAAGGCACTGCATCAATGGCATGGCTCACAACAGCACCGCTATCGGTAGCGTTTGTTGAGGTTGTCGGGGAGCTTGGGAACGGGGACCAAAATCGGGCGATCGCCCCCGCGATCACTGTAAAGAAAGCTCTCTTCCAGCAACTGCTTTTGCCTCTCCATCGCCGGGCAGCGTTACACTTTCTTGCCCGCCTCAGGCTCAGAAATGTTGTCCAGATCAACCAGGTTCCACGGCATGCCCTGATGCCGATATATCCGCTTTTGTTTGAGGGGATAATCCCCCACATCGTGCGCTAATCGCTGGCCCACCACGATACATCTGAGGATGCCATCACCCGTATTGGTCAGTTGATGCGGTTTGCCCCCAGCACGATAGCCAATGAAATCACCGCGCTTGACTGGGTACTGGTCATCGCCAATCGTGGCCTCGGCTTCTCCCTCCAGAATGTAGATACATTCATCTTCGTGATAATGCTTGTGAAACTCCGTTGAATCATGACCGGGGGCCACCTCAATGATGTGAAAGCCGATGCCCGTCAACCCCGTTAAATCCCCTAGAGATTTGTTGATGCGTTGGGCATTCTCATTGAGAAAGTGGGTTTTCGCGATGCCTTCGTATGCGGCAATTTCTTCGCGAGTAATGATGTATTTATCCATAATTCAGCTCCTCTCGGTGCAGAGTGCGCGTCGATTCGGTGAGTCGCGAGGGTGATTGCCGCCAACAACGCACGGCTTATACCGATTCTCTGAAACAAGGCTACAGATCTGGCCCCCCTGCCCCTCGGCTCCCCGGCGTTTTCAAGGTTGCATCGGGAGTCCGATCACTGAGAACTGGTATCAGGTGCGGCGATGGTTAGGCCAATTCACCGCCCTCAGGCCCATAGAACATGACCCAGGTTGCAAAATCCTCCGTAAACGCTTCAAAGCGGTGAACTACACCTGCAGGCGCAAACAGCATCTCGCCTGCTGAAAATGCCTCTCTCGAATCACCCTTCACAAAATAGCCCGACCCTGAGATGACGACATAGAGTTCGTCGCGGCTATGCGGTTCTTGCCAATCGACCTTCTCAGGTTTGTAGATTTCTATGCTCAGGGAGCCGTGATTGAAGAGTTCTCTAAACGGTTGGTCGTGACCCTCAAGGCTTTTCAAGGCATTGGCAATCGTGAGTCGCATGTTTGCTCCAGATCTGCGATGTCCCCATTCTGCAGCGATCGCGCCCCATCCCTGAGCCCACTGATCGCCAATGAGTCGTCAGCGGGCATTCCAGATTTAGGCGGGCGATCGCCTCTGAATATTTGAATAAATGGTGGGGCTTCGTCTGTAACTGTGACAGACTATCGCGCTGGGTTTTCCACAAACTGTTTCCCACAGTCTTTACAGCGATAGCACTGCTTGCCTCGACGGTGGCCATTCTTTGAGAGCTGCTGGGATTGGCAATGAGGGCAAACCATTACTTTCATTACATGGCCACTGCCATTGGCCTGCATATGCGGAGCCAAATAGGACACCAGCAAGTCTTCACTCTGTTGAATCAACCGCTGGCGGTGTGCGGGTGTCTCACTGCGGAGGGCGGCGAGCATGAGGGCATTACTGCTGTGCACACATACTTCTGCTAGTAAATGGCATTGCTCTGAAGACAGCGCCGGATTACGCTGCTGCAAAATCGTCGCCATGAAGTTAGCGGCTTCCTGAGTCATGCTGTCATCGATCGATTGAAAGATGTTGCGGGCTCGATAAAACTGCACAAACACCACCCGTGATACGGGCTGCTCAAACAGCTCAGTAGCTGCCGTGATCAGCGCATGAACCATGGTCCGCAGGGGTAACTGGCTAATCAGGGCAATGTCTGTCTGTGCCCAAAAGGCCTTGACTCGCTCCGTATGACGCAGCTCCATCGCTTTAAAGATGGCGGCTTTATCAGGAAAGAACTGGTATAGCGAGCCAATCGCGGTTCCGGCTTTGGCTGCGATGAGATGCGTCGTAGCCGCGTCATAGCCCACGTCATCAAATACCGCTGCCGCTGCATCCAGAATTTTTTCGACGCGCGCTTTGCCGCGCTGCTGCTTCGGTTGACGACGGAGACTGTCAGATAACTGGCTGCTTGACAAACGTGAGTGTTCTGTCATATTTAAAACACGACGGATTTTTCACGATTTTATCTTCCCCGGAGGCCCCTATGCGATCGATGCTGCCAGGTGCGCCTTGGTTGTTGGCGCACAAGTCAATGCTGACCGTCAATCAGCCTGAAAAAGTGTCTCTATATGGTGACGACTATGTGATGTGGAAAGATGCGGCGGGTACGATTCAGGCTCTGCCCAACATCTGTCCACACATGGGCGCAATGCTGTCGGCAGGCTGGTGTGAACCGCAGCGCGATCGCACCAGCCGCATTGTGTGCCCGTTCCATGCGCTCAAGTTTGACTCAGTCGGTTGCACCGTTTTGCCCGGCTCAGATCAAAAAACCTTGCCTCAAATGAAGCCACTGGAACTCGTGATTCAGGGCGATTTTATCTGGTCGTATGGGGGATATGAGCCGAAGATAGCCATTCCAAATCGGTTGAATGAGTTTGCCGCTGAGTATGAGTTCATCGGCTCTACGGGCAATCGCAGTGTGAAAACTGAATTGTTAAGCATGCTGCTCAATATGCATGACTACAACCACCAAAATGGCACCCACCGTGCCATGTTTGAAGTCAAAGAAGTGCAGTTTCAGCAGTTTATCGATCAGGGGCATCATTCCCACGCCTACTACAACATGCCTCGGGTCAGCCCAAAACTGCAGGACATTGTGAAAAACTTAGCTGTCCTTGCGTTACCCAAAACTATTGAGGCGCATCTAGAAAACTTTTTTCCGGCGCTGGTGATTTTGCATGCCGAGACGCCCATCGCCACCATTAAGCAATGTCATCTGTTTATCCCTGAATCTGAAACTCACACCCGCACCTATGTGCTGATGTTTGCTAAAACCCGTAGCCCGATCGCTCGCCTGATGAAACAGAATATTTTGCAGCTGGCTGGGGTGGTGGTGGATCAAGATGCGGACATTCTCGGCAAGATTTATCCTCAGGCACCCCAAAAAATCAAGCTCAACAACGAAGTGGGCATGGATTGGGTTCGACGTAATTTTGAAAGTTTTCCCCAGATCGTTGAGCCGAACTTTTCCAAGTGAAGGTTGACGAGGCTTTGCGACCGTTAGGCGGAACTGCTGCGATTTACCCTGGTGTTGCTGAATCGCAGTATGGATCTATTCTGAGTTGCTAGTGATCTCGCCCCCTTTTCTGGTATGCCCGCTAGCGCAGCCATGCCTGAAAGGCTTTAGGGTTTTAAGCCCCCAATTCTGGGAGACTTTGAGAAATCTGGCTGCCCCAGAATTGGGGGCTGGGGGGCGAATTCATCCCGTAATTCAGCCTATCCAATTTGGCTTTGAGATCACGACTCACTGTCTTCTTGAGGCCAAACCCGCCCACTCCGCTGAGTATCGAGACGGAAGTCAGAATATCTACGAGCAAATATTTCTCGACCCAGCTGTTCGGCGGCAACAATAGGCTCGCCAGGATCACGCGTCACTTCGCTGCGACTATTGCCCACACCCCGAACGACCCCCACAAACTGGGAATGGGTGTAACGAGAATACTCCTGAATTTGGTGAACAATACCCAGCGATGCTCCTGGATAGGTCTCTTCGGAAGAGAGCACCAACCCGATGCGCTTGCGAGACATCTGCTCAATAACTTGGGTGGAGTCGGGATGAGAAGCCGCGTAGTAGCAGAAAGTCCGATCAAAAAATGCCTTTGTCTGAGCGGATAAGCCATACCAATAAACCGGCGAACAAAAAATGACGCCATCGGCAGGCAGGAAGTCGTCGAAGAACAATGTGCGAAAGCGATCGGCAATGGCACATTCGCCATCGGGCAGTCGACAAGTGCGGCAATCGCGCAGGAAGCTGGAAATTGAGTCGTCGATAAAGCGCAGCGCTACTCGCGATCCAACCTGCTCCGCGCCCTGCTGAACGGCAGCAGCCAGTGTGGCTGAGTTGCCAGTGCGACGGGGGCTGCCAACCAGAATCAGGAGGTTTAGTGAATCGCTCATGTTCAGTCCGAAAATTGATGGTTAATGAAATAGATAGCATGAGGAAATGCCTCACTCCATCTTCTTCAGACTTTGGCTGGCTAAAGACCTCCCAGCCGGAATGATCCGCAACTTTCTGCGTCAGCAGAGCTAAGCAGGATCAGTTGAGCTGAGGAAGCACTGCCGCCGTCCTTAAGCTCCAATTCGTGGTTCTTTCACAGTCAGCGGGCATTCCGGGTTTAGGAGGGCGATCGCCGGTAATGAATGGTGACTGATCTATCCCTGCCTGTGACCGGCGATCGCGCCGAGTTTCCCACCTGTTGCCAAGGCAAAGCAATTGTTGAAGCCAGATGATGATTATGGCGATCGCCGCTTGCCTCAGAGACGTTATCTCCTTTCTGGAGGCAAATTATTGATGGCGTTTACTAGCTGGGTATAAGCCGCGAGATTAACCGGGCGATGTTTGACCTGAGACTGATCAGAATTTTGTGTAAGCGGTCTAGAATCCCGATAACTCAGGAGACCGCATCATGCCCAAGAAAAAGCCAGAACTGAATCGTGCCGATGAACTGCTAGATGAGATGCTCTCAGACTGCCAGAGTCCAGAAGA
>JBHJJI010000105.1:0-5283 GCA_050042805.1 Leptolyngbyaceae cyanobacterium | reverse complement strand
CCCATGATCGGCTTCAACACTTCGGGGTCGAGATCAAAGAACAGAATGGAGGAGACCCCTAAGCTCGCCAGGAACCCCACAAAACCCACGATCGCCGCCAGGGCAGATACACCATCGTTGGCGGTGTAGCCAATGGCCACCGCCACAGCAAAAATCACCGGCAGATTAGCGAAAATGGCATCGCCGGAACTTTTCATGATTTCTGCAAGCTGGGCAGGCAGCCAACCAAACTTGGCGCTGGTTAGGACGCCATCCTGAATTTTTTGAATCTCGATCAGCCGCGCACTGCCTAAGCCCAATAAGATGCCTGCTACCGGCAGCACGGATACGGGCAGCATAAGGGACTTGCCCATTTTTTGGAGCAGGCCAAAGGCTTTGTCGCGCCATTGCCGGGAGGCGGAAGTTGGGGCTGAGGTGGTGGCAGTCATAATTGGAATCTGGTAAGAGGGCGGTAGGGAAGGAGGGTAGAAGGAAGGTTGGAACCGTATGGGTTCTCAAGGGGGTAATAGGCGGGAAGATACGTTTTGAGTTCTGAATTTTGAGTTGTGCATTGCCATCAAGACTCAAAACAAAAGAACTCAAACCTGAGACTTCATCATTCCGGCAACGGCACCAAATCACGCACGGCGGCGGCGGTTTCCAAGCCCAGCGCTTGGCTAGCGAGGACTTGACAGTGGTCGAGGGTGAGCGATCGCACCTGAGCTTTAATCGCCGGAATCATCGACACGCTGACGCTGAGTTCTTTGACACCGAGACCAATTAACAGTGGAATGGCTTGGGGGTCGCTGCCGATACCGCCGCAGACACCGACCCACTTGCCAGAGAGCTTGGCACCTTTCACCGCCTGATCAATCAAGCGCAGCACTGCTGGATGCAGGCCATCGATAAAGGGCGCAAGTTTGGGATGGCCGCGATCCATGGCGAGGATGTATTGGGTCAGGTCGTTGGTGCCCACCGAGAAGAAGTCCACTTCCTTGGCCAACTGCTCCGCCATGACCGCCGCTGACGGCACTTCGATCATGATGCCGACTTCCACTGGGGGCAGGTTGAGTTTTTGGCGTTCTTCTTCCAGCATGGCCTTGGCCATGCGTAACTCTTCCATGCGGCCAATCATCGGGAACATGACCCGCAGCTTACCGGCTGTAGAGGCCCGCAAAATGGCTCGGAGCTGAGTCCGTTGCAGTTCTGGTTGGTCAAAGCCGAGACGAATGCCGCGCTCGCCCAAAAAGGGATTCTCTTCATGGGCCATGGCCAGGTAGGGCAGGGGGTTGTCACCGCCAACATCAATCGTGCGGACGATCATGGGTTTGTCTGGCCCCAAGACCTCGGCAATGCTGCGATAGATGCCAGTTTGTTCATCTTCCGTTGGTGCTTTGGGACGTTCCATAAAGATGAATTCGGTGCGCAGCAGCCCGACACCTTCAGTCCCTAGAGCAACCGCCTCTTCAGCATCCTTGAGGCTGCCGATATTGGCGACGATCTCCACCTGATGCCCATCTTGGGTGACGGCGGGGCCAAAGGCCGTTTGCAAATCGGCGGCTTGTTTAGCCTGGCGTTTCGCAATCTGGTTTTGGGTGCGTTCAATTTCTTCTGTTGGGGCGTTTAAGCGTAGGGTGCCTTGGGTGCCATCGAGAATGACCGGGGTGCCATTGGCCAAATCCAGCACGCGGGGTTCGGTGCCCGCGATCGCCGGAATGCCCATCGACCGAGCCAAAATGGCCACGTGGGAGGTAGTCCCACCCGCTAGGGTACAAAAGCCCACGACCCGTTCGCGGTCAAGATTGGCCATATCCGAGGGGGTCAGGTCTTCGGCCAGCAGAATGGTGTTTTGGGGATATTTCTGCTCAGTCGCCTCAACCCCAGTGAGAATGCGCAACACCCGCATCCCGACATCGCGAATATCATTGGCCCGCTCCGCCAGCAGTTCATTATTCAGCTGGGCGAGCTGGGTGGCCTGGGTGGTGTAGGTCTGCTGCCAGGCAAACGCGGCACTTTTCCCTTTGTTGATGGCACTGGTGGCAATATCCATCAGATCGGGATCGTCCAGAATTTCCTGGTGGGCCGCAAAGATTGCCGCTTTCCCCGGATTGCCCTGACCATGCACCTTGGCGCGGATGGACTCGACTTCGAGGGCGGCTTTAGCGATCGCCGCTTCCAACTGGCGGCGCTCTTGGGCGGGGGACTCGCCCCCCTCAGCGACCACCAGCTTTTGTTCCTGAATGCGATAGGTATTGCCCACCGCCAAGCCAGACGAGGCCGCAACGCCCAAAATGATGTTGGGGTCTGCCGATTTGGGCCGCGGGGGCGGCGCTTTCAGATCTGACTGGGCGATACTGGCGGGCGCTGAGGCTGGGGCAGCTCCGGCTTCACCCAGACCCGCCCGGATCGCCTCGGTCAACTCCGTCAGCGCTGGCTTGGCATCGGGGCCGATCGCTTCTAGGGTAATGGTGTCGCCATGGGCGACTTGCAGGGCCATGATGGCGACCACGCTCTTGGCATTGGCCTGCTCGGTGCCGCGCTTAAGGATGACTCTAGACTGGAATTTCTTCGTGAGATGGACTAATACCGCCGCTGGACGAGCATGTAGCCCTAAAGGATTGCCAATCACGATGGGCTCCGAGGTCACGACCTCGCCCTCGCCCTCGGCGGCAGTTTCGTCAGCGTCAGCCAACGCCAGTTCCAGAAAAATATCTTTGCCCGACTCGACTAAGCCGGACTGGGCAACAAACTCGGTGACGCGATCGCTGTTGGTGACCACAATTTGGGTCAACAGACTCTTGGCATGAAGGGCCACATAGTCAATGTCAAATTCAATGAGGGGTGTGCCAGCCGTGACGCGATCGCCCAGCTGCACCTTTGGAGTAAACCCTGCCCCCCGCAGCTCGACGGTATCCAGGCCAATGTGCATGAGAATCTCAATACCTTCTGCTGTCTTCAGCGTCACTGCATGCAGGGACGGATGAATCTGAATGACTTCACCCTCACAGGGGGCCACCAGCACGGTTGAGGTGGGATCAATCGAAATCCCATCCCCCACCATTTTTTGAGCGAAAACGGGGTCAGGCACTTGTTCGATCGGCAATAAAAAACCAGACAGGGGGGCGACCAATCGGAGGGTTTGCCTTGCTTGTGATGGAACTTGCAGCACCATAAGAATTTCCACAAAACGCCATGCTTAAGATCGAACCTACAAAGATTCGGTTAAGTCCAAGCAATCTTTTCACAAAGATTCTTACTAAATATTCAAATGCTCAAGAAAATCTTTAGAAAACTATCTGATATGGGGGCTCTGTGAAACAATTCTCGGTCTGAGTAAATGAGATTATCCCTGTGAAGTTGAAGGAAGCAGATCAACTCTGGGTAATCATCAAACATTGGGAACAGCGATTAGTGCTCTGTCAATGTCTAGGAATTGGGGTTCGCGTAGGTTGGGTGAAATGAAGTGGAGCCCAACCCCAGCAAGGCTTTCGTTGGGTTAGCTGGCGTTCACTCAACTGACAAAGTCAAGCCTGACAGACTCTAGGGGCGGTCATCAATTAGCGCCTCAATGTCTATACCGCAACTCAGCTCATCACTTGTGGTGAGGCGGGCGTGGCAATGCTGGTTTCACGAGCGTTTAGCAACCAACTAATAACCCGCCCTAAAACAGGCTGTAAATCTTGACACTTGCCAAAAGAGGGATGATTCAGGTGATGTGAAACCTGAGCTGATTCTGCCATTGAAGGCCTAGCCTAGAAGATGGGGCTCATTAGGAAATGGCATCCCGGCATCCCAGTACTCTACGGCAGAAATAACACTACCTTCCAGAGTCTCTGCCCGCTTGCCCTACAGCTCCCTAGAGCATCGTTTCAGTATTGCGAGAGACCCGATTTCTGGTATCAATCAACTACGGCATCAGACCCTTTCAGCCCCAGAAACCGGGTCTCTGTAGCGGTGTTCTAGCTGCCGAGTGTTGGCAATGTCATGTTGCTGAGCGATCGCTCAGCAGTTGCCCAATCCTTCTGACGCGAGTGCTACAGAGGATTTGACTTGACTGGGGCGGATGGCCGGATCCGAGGCTTCTCGGAGTTGCGAGACGGTCTTGGCTTGTCACCCATCTCAGACCGGCGATCGCGACGGGGGCCAAAGGATTTACCCTTTTTCTTCTTTTTAGGCGGCACCATTCTGATCGCATGGCCGTCGACCATGACCAGTTTTTCACTCTGGCGCTCCACATCCATCTCCCAAAAGTAGCCCACCGTTTTGCCCGTCATTTCACCAAAGACGTGCAGCTTAAAGGCCTTCGGCGGTTTACCTGAGCGCTTAGAGCCCTGAACGATCTTCACCAAAATCTTCTGGTCATCTTCGTCATAGCTCAGCACTTCACCGCGAATCGAAAAATAATTTTCCGAGGGTTCATCGACCGCGATGTTTTCCGAGGGGGTCTCGTCTGAGGCGGTTTCAGCTTCAGACGCGTCAGCTGTCTCGTCAGCGTCAGCCTTAACGGCATCGGCGGCCACATTCTCCCCGGCATCAGCCGTTTCATCTGAATCATCTGAATCATTGGCATCAGCCATTTCATCCGCTGAATCGTTCTTGGCAGCGGTGCTTTTAGTATTCGGGTTCTCGCCCGGCAGGCCTAACGTCTCAGGCTCCCAGATACCGACAATCTGCAAATGCAGACCGCCCTCTGAGCCAGTTTCATCAGCATCTTCCAGCGCTTGTCGCGTGCGGGGATACACCACCCAGAGGTGCGAGCTTTCGAGATCAATGTGCTTTTTGATCAGGCTGGTGACGCGCCCCAACAATACGGAATCGATCACGGCCCCATCATCGGACAAGATATTGCCCCGATTAAGCTGCTCTTCAGACGGTTGATACGTGCCCTTAACCAAGCCGATCGCCCGATACTGCATCGGTTCACTCGGGGGCGCAATCGGATGATTGGGGTTAGTCGGTCGGGGCGGCGGCGTGGTTTCTGCGGCTGGACTTTGAGGAGCCGTCGGGGTTGCCGTAACCGCTGGTCGCACCGGTAGCTCGGGCTTGGTCGGAGTGGGTTGAGCAGGTGCAGGCTCTGGACGCAGCGGGGGCTGCCGTAAAGAGGGTCGCTGAGGGGGTGCGCTCAACGATGGGTCGCTGGCTGGCGACGACACGTCTGGGGATTGATGCTCCGCTGCACTCATGGGTCTCCGAATCCTCCTGAACCTGAAACTTCCCACCTCAACAAGACAGAATGTGGGGATTCTCTCAAGGTTAGCACCGCAGTTCATATCCCGCGAGAGGCATCTCGGTTCAATCTGTGGG
>JBHJJI010000104.1:0-6619 GCA_050042805.1 Leptolyngbyaceae cyanobacterium | reverse complement strand
CGCATCGGTAGCGCGATCTCTGGGCACAAATAAGTGGTCGTGAAAGTAGGCCGACACCACATTGCCACTGATGCCTTCTGCAGCTAGGGCTTGGGTCACTGTAGCGAGTAGCCCGACTGCTGCCAAGCTTGAGTGCACTTTCAGCGTAATCTGCCGACACTGATAGTGGTAGGGCAGGTGAGCCCGATCGGCTTCGACCTGCGATAAAATCAACGTGGTGCCTTCCGGTTCGTGAAACTGGCAAGCGTACGATAAGCCCTGAGGTATCGATACCTCAGGGCTTATCGTGCAAAAAACAAATACTGTTGGCTGCAGCTCAGGCTGCATAGTTGCTAGCAACGTTGCCAAGTGAGACTCACCAACCGGAGGATTCATGACGGATGAAAACTAGCGCCTTTTGAGACAACTGTGCCGATTTCTAGATTGAAAGCACGGCATCGAGCGCGCTACATCATTAATACTTGGCGAGATTGATGCCGGCTTCGCGAGCCATAGCGCTTAGGCCCTTTTTCTCTAAGGTTTTGATCGCTTTTGTTGATAGACGAAGTTTGACGTAGCGGTTGCCTTGGGGCCACCAAACCCGCTTGGACTGTAGATTAGCCTCTTGCAATCGCTTGGTGCGACGGTGAGAGTGCGAAATCGCAAAGGCGTTGTTAGCCTTTTTGCCAGTTAAATCACAATGGCGAGGCATGAGGTTCTCCGGAACGTTCAATTTTGATCACGATTTCTGATTGTAGGCTAAATCAGTCTCGAATGGGCAGGTCTGGCCGAAAGAGCCCCCATCTCAATCTGAAAAGTTGAGACTATCGGAGGACATCGCATCCATTTCGGTGCTCGCCTCAACCGTTGATGGTCACTGAGTAGGGCTGAGGTTCCTATTCAGTCTGCGCTTTGCGGGTAGGACTGCTGCGTCGTTCTAACCATAGCAGTAGTGCATTGATCGCAAAGGCTAAAACCGCAACGGTGATTGAACCGGCCCAAATCTTGTCAATGCGGTTCGTCTGAATACCGTCAAACAGGAGCTGGCCAAGGCCACCGGCATTGAACTTCGCGCCAATGGTGGCGATCGCGATTGCCACCACCGCCGCAATGCGGACACCCGCCACAAACACTGGTAACACTAGCGGCACCTGCACCCACCACCACCGCTGCCACGGACTCATACCCATGCCGCGTGAGGCTTCTAACACAGCGGGGTCGATGCCCGACAAGCCCACCGTAAGATTGCGCACCAAAATTACCTGGGTGTAGAGCACCATGGCCACAATGACCGATGTGGCGTTCAACCCAAACACCGGCACCAGAAAGATAATCAACGCCAAACTAGGAATGGTATAAACCACGCCGAGGGTGCCCATTACTGGCACCGATAGCCAGCGATAGCGGTTAATGAGCGAGGCGATGGGCACGGCTACGGCGATCGCGATGATCAGCGTGATGCTGGTCATGCGCAGATGCTGCCAGAGCAGCAGGCCAATCTCGCCAGGATTGTTGAGCAGATACCCCATTAGCGATTAGCCTCGGCGGCGTAACTGCGAATATGCTCCAAAGTCAGCAGCCCTACGGGCTTGTCCTGATCCACCACGGATAGTTCAGGGGCACCGGTTCTTAAAATCAGTGACAGGGCATCGCGCAAATTATCGACCGCGTTGACCGTCGGCTTACTGCCATTTTGATAGTTGTCAGGCAGTGCCATCATGGCGGAGTTGACAGTCAACAGGCCCAACTGACGCACCATGTCATCGGCACCCAACAGTTCATGGACAAAGGGATCGGCAGGCTGAGTCAGTAAATTAAAAGGCGTATCAAACTGCACGATTTTACCGGCATTCATCACTAAAATGCGATCGCCCAGCCGCAGCGCCTCATCGACATCGTGGGAGACAAACAAAATCGTCTTTTGCAGTTGTTGCTGCAGCCGCAGAATCTCAGTTTGCAACGCCGTCCGCGTAATCGCGTCGATCGCACCAAAAGGCTCATCCATCAGCATATAGGCCGGATCCCCCGCTAGGGCGCGGGCAATACCAACGCGCTGCTGCTGTCCACCCGAGAGCTGGGCCGGATAGCGATCGCGATATTCTGTCGGCGGCAATTTTACTAGCTGCAGCAGCTCATCCACCCGCGCCTGAATTTGTGGCTGGGGCCATTTCAGCAGCTTGGGCACCACCGCCACGTTATCCGCCACGGTCATATGCGGAAACAGCCCCGATTGCTGGATCACATAGCCAATTTTTTGGCGCAGCTTAGTCGGCTTGAGGCGTTTGATATCTTGGCCATCAATACGAATGCGCCCAGATGTGGGTTCATAAAGACGATTTACCATCTTGAGCAGTGTCGTTTTGCCGCAGCCCGAGGGGCCTAAAATCACCACCAGTTCTCCAGAGGCAACTTCGCAGCTCACCTGGTTCACCGCTGGTCGAGACATGCCAGAAAACTCCAGGGTGACCTGCTCAAATTGAATGCTGCCCATGGGTTTAGAGGGAATAGAGGATTGGGTAAGTGAATGGGTAGAAGCGTGAGGAATAGAAATTTTGAGTTCGGAATTTTGAGTTCGGAATTTTGCAAGTTACTTTTTCAACTTCCGAATTCCGAATTCCACCTTCTGAATAGTGCTGCCCGCCGACTCCTTACTCAACATCGCCTTCCTGCAGCCAACCATATTCCACTAAAAAATCTTGGGCAACCTCGTCAGGTTCGCGCGCTTCACCCGTGACCTGATAATTGAGAGACTGCATGACTTCGTCCGTAATCACAGGAGACAGATCGTCTAAGATCAGCTGAACTTCCGGCATCGTGTCTAGCAACTCTTGGCGCACTACTGGAGCGACTTGATAAGGTGGAAAGAGCTGCTGATCGTCTTCTAAAATTACGAGGTCGAAGGCACTAATCTCACCGTCGGTGCCAAAGGCCACTGCCACGTCAGCTTCGCCATCGACCAATCCCTGATACCGCAAACCGGGGTCAACGGCCTTATAGCTGGCCAACTCAAAATTTCCGTAGGCGATCTTTAATCCCGGCAGACCATCTTCTCTGACCTCAAATTCCGGCGGGCCAATTAACACTAAATCGCTGGCTTGCTCAGCAAAATCAGAAATAGTGGTAATTCCCAGCTCTCGGGACTTTTCTTGGGTCATGGCCAGCGCCTGAGTATTGTTCATGGGCGCGGGGGCCAGCCAAACCAAGTTGAAGCGCTCTTTGTACTGACTAGAGACAGTTTCGAACACAGCCTCCGGGTCGCTATCAGCAGGCGCTTTGAGCACCGTTAGTAACCCAGTGCCCGTATATTCGGGATACAGGTCGATTTCGCCACTTTCAAGGGCGGCTTGCGCCACCGGTGTACCGCCCAAATTGAGCTTACGCTCGACTTGATAGCCCGCATCTTCGAGCACCAGCGCGTAGATCTCGCCCAAAATGAGCTGCTCAGTAAAGTCTTTGGAGCCAATGCGAATGGTCTCCCCCCCGCCGGTACTCCCCGCACAGGCGACCGCGATCAGGGCCGCACTGACAAATAACGCAGTAGAGGAAAGCCATCGACGCAAACTTTTCATGGGTAGGCTCTTGACGGGTTGGAAAGGCTAAAAAGAGTATGCCTTTGAGGATAACACTCAGCTACCAGCGGCTCTTGACCCGATAGGTGGAGTTTTTGGAAGTGAGGGGGAAGGGAGCCAAGGGGTGGAGGGAGCGACGGGATAATACCAGTTCTTAGTGATCGAACTCCCCATGTCATCTTGGCAATCCAGGGAAGCCGAGGAGCAGGGGAGCCAGATCTGTAGCCTGGTTTTAGAGAAGCGGTATAAAGGGGCGGGAGTCAGGTTGTGGGGTTAGGAATTGAGTTTGATGGGGGGTAACTAGATGGCCCAAATGGTTGCTTCGATTGATGAGGGGAAATTTATGGGGTGCGTGGTTCAGCAGGGGGGGTGATGCCGCGCCGAACCAGACCGGTATCCAGCGTCTGCAGAAACTCAAATTCTTTAGCGGGGAGGGGCCGATCGCCCTGAGGATGATCGGGCTCCAGAAAATTGAAAGCCGCTTTGAATTCAGTTGGCCCCATAGCAATAGGAGCCTCTAGATGGCAGGGAATGACGCGCTCAAACTGCCATTGGGTGATTGCCTTGATCCAGGTTTTGACGGTGGTGCGATCGCGGTTGAAGATGAGGGTTTGCAATACGGGCGCAACGAAGGCCCGCCCGCCACCGTGCAGCGCCTCAAAGGAAGTCTGCCAGTCTGATGCCCAGCAAAAGGGATAGAGGCCGAAATAGGCCCGGCGCGATCGATCCGGCGCGTTTTTAGCCTCTTTGAAGGCTTGAGTAAGGGTTGGCACATCTAACGCACTGGGCTGAAAGAAAAAGGCGAAGAGAGCAATACGATGCCAGCCTCGTCGACGATTTTCAGGTGTGTCGATCAGGGGTTCGTCGGCGCGATCGCGGGCGTGAAACAGCAGCGGGTAGGGGTCGAGATCCAGGACTGCCGGTGGCGTGAATGGCACCGACACGAGCGTGTCGGTGAGTAGCAGGGTGCGGGTGGCGCGGTGAAATAACGCGACTTCGACAAACGGGCCGAGCCCGAGCTTGATCGGGCCGAGCGTCGCCCAGTCAAACTGGTCGGCAAAGGGCAAACGCATGCCCTCAGACAACACCTGGGTCCGTTTTCGGGGAAGTCCGAGCCAACTCAAGGGCAGATCGAGGGGAAAGCTCCATTGATAGGGCGCGACATAGATTTGAGCTTGGGGAAAGCGGCGGGCAAACGGGCCGACAAACACCTTATGCTCAATGCCCGTGGTGGTGGATTGAATGATGTATCGCACCGGCCCGTATTGCGCTTCGAGCGATCGCACCTGACGAATGCACTCTGGCGTCGGGGCCACTGGCGCATACACCAGCAAGCCAGTCGGTTGCAGTCTCACGACCGTCATGCGAATGGGCACCACGACGTAAAAGATGCCCTGGTACTGATCAAAGGTCCAAATGGTCTCTTTGACGACTTCCTGCATCAGGGTAGGGCGTTGACCATAGGGATACAGCGGCACCACTGGCCAAAATGGCCAGGCCCACGCCGCGCGATCGCTCCGCTGCGTGACAGTGGTTTCTGAAGGTGTTGTTTGCCTTGCCATAATGCCTAAATTCGCGTTGCCCCTTTTGAATTGTAGAGATCTCTAGGAACCCGGCGTTTGCCAAAATGCTCTACTTCGGTGCGGGGCAATGCGCTCGCTAAAGTCGGCACTCCTGTCCTGAGTCCAATAGCCGGTTGATGATGACAGCAGTCCCAGACACCAGTACCCCAGAGCGATAACCGGATTGCCCTAGAAGGGGGTAGCCCTAATTGTCGTTGGGTGTGCCACGACCCGCGATGATGTCCCAAAAGCCAGCTAGGCGATGCGTTGAGCGGTCGCCACCACACCCCCGACAGCATTATCTAATGAGGCCTTTCGACATATCCCCTGCCTTACGGCGTATCGTTGGGCAGTGTTAGATCGCCAAATCCCTTTGCCTGCAGGAGACGTTTGCGGCGCTGTCGAGCTAACGCCTGGAGGTCAACGTTGAGATCGGTTTCATCGACAATTTCGCCCGTCAGCTCTTCTAAAACATCCTCCAGCGTCACCACACCAGAGACGCCGCCATATTCATCTACCACCACGGCAATGTGTTCCTGATTGGTTTGAAAGGCCTGCAGCAGTTTGTCGGCGCGCTCAGTTTCGGCGATGAATCGTACCGGTCGCCGCAGGGTGCTGATTGGCTGCTCCCCCTGGTTTTGAATCAGGGCCGTCAACAATTCGTCTTTGAGGGCGATGCCCTGAATTCGGTCAATATCTTCTTCAACTAAGAGAATGCGGCTATGTTGCGAGGCAATGATGTCGTCTTTCAGATTGGCGATCGTCGCCTGCTCGGGTAAGTACGTGAGCTCGACCCGAGGGGTCATAATGTGGGCCGCTTCAATATCATTAAGCCGAAAGACTCGCCGAATCATTTCGGCCTCATCTTGTTCGATGATGCCTTCTTGATAGCCAATCGAGGCCAGCAGCTTGATTTCGGTCTCGTTGGTAATGGGCTGACGACCTTTGCGCGTAAAGGGGGAGGTGATGCGCTCTAGCAGCATGACGAGCGGCGTCATTACCCAGGTCACGCCCTGAGTCGGTATTGCCATCATTAACGCGATCGGCTGGGCATGCTGCTCGGCCAGGGTTTTGGGGAGGATTTCAGCAAAGACAATAACGAGAAAGGTGAGGATGCCCGAGAAGACGCCCAGCAAGGCATCGCCAAAAACATCCGCCGCCACGCTGCCGATGACGATGCTGCCCACAATGTTAAAGAGGTTGTTGAGAATGACGATCGTGGCAATGGGGCGGTTGATCCGTTGCCGAATGGCTAGCAGGGCCAGGGCTCTAGGATTGCCCGATTGAGCCAGTTGCCGAGCTTTTAAGATCGACACCGATAAAAGGGCGGTTTCGGTGCCGGAGCAGAGTGCCGACCCAATCAGCATAATGAGCACGGCGATCGCGAGTTTCAACATCCTTCTCTAAAGTGAACCGTTTTTGAGGGGACACCGCTGTTATGATCCTGCTAATTCAACTGTACGCTGCAATTGTCTGTGTTTGACCCCATGACTGTTCCTGTGTTGGATG
>JBHJJI010000103.1:0-46057 GCA_050042805.1 Leptolyngbyaceae cyanobacterium | reverse complement strand
TTCTTTACCTTTGTCAAAGTTCGGTTACAGAATTAAAACCCTGGTATACGATTCCCCCGAATTTCTTCAATCCAAAACTCTTCAGACGCTTCAGTGAAGTCAATTGGCAATACCGTCTCCAGATTTTCAGGGGGGTTAGGCACAATGTAGTGTGTCGTCACGCACCCCTCATTAGGCAAATCGCTACCGCCGATCAGTCCTGCTTCTACGGCGCGTTTGACTTCAGACACGGGGCCTCGGATGCAGACAAATTGACGCCCACTATCAGCCTGTTCATATTTCACAATTGTGACTCGGCCGGCCTTGACCATGGCATCTGCCACTGCCAACATGGCTGGAAATCCGTAAGTTTCGATCACACCAACAGCAAACGGCATAGACCTATCTGTCCACCAAAAACGGTAATCAAGTCAGTCGTCCCTCAGGCGCGTCATCAATTAAGCTCAGAAGCTTTGAGGCACAGGCACTACTACGCCTGCATCAACTGCACTCACCAGGGGCTGGAACGCCTTGACAGAGAGAACTTAGCAGCTAAATGATGACAGTCCCTCGTAAAAAACTGAAGTATTTCAGCTTTCGGATCATACCTTGATTGAGCTAGGCTCAGCGATCGCCGCAATGATTCGTTCACACCCCGAGTCTGGCCGCGCCCAATCGTAATGGCACACCTTGGGATCGCCCCAGCACAGACGCAGATATAGCTCTGAGCGCGTGGCATCGACCTCGGCCCATTCGGCTTCAGCAATCCAACGATCAATGGTGGTCATCTCTAGCGGTAATGGCGGCGCGCCCGAATGCCAGAGCCGCAGGTTGGCGATTGACGATCGCCAAAACTCAATTACTCCAGCTTTGGCGGCCGTGAGGGCAGCTTTATCCTGTGCGGTAGCAATTAGCTGCGGGTGTAGTTCTGGAAACTGGTGCGATCGCCCTTGAAAGCGACAGGTATGCCACACCAAACCCGATACCAGATGCTCGCGCTGGTATTGATGAATCTGATCGCGAAAATCTTGCACCGCAAAGACTTTGCTGAGCTTTTCAGTGCCAATCGCCTTTGCAATTACCGGGTCGAGCCGTTGCCCCGACGATAGAACAACCCGCTCGCCGCGCCAGGCCGCCCGTAACTCTTGATCGAGAAAGTCAATCAGCTCTTCAGTGGTGTAGCTCATGGGCACTGAACATGAATTTGCTTCAATCTTATCAACCCCACTCGCCCTCAGACTTGAGAAGATTGTGGAGTTTCTCAAGTCTGTCATCATTTCGATTGCCGGATAGCGGGCCATGCCTTGTTGACTGCCCCGAGTCAAGGGCGTGAGTACGGGCGCGGAAATACCTATTCTCAAAGCCTTTGGCCGTTAATGGCTGACGCGCCCCAGGCAGTTGATCAGCAGCTCATAGAGACCGTCGGCATCAACGCTGCGCACAATATCAACGGGCCGCCGGGCCGCACTGGCGGCACTGACCACCGTTTGGCCCAGCGTTAGCGGACTGTTCAGCTCGACCTGCACCTGTCCCGGTGCGGTGGTGAACAGATCTGGACGCAGCAGATAAGCGATCACACAGGGATCATGGAGGGGGGCACCGATCGTGCCTAACTGGGCTTCGTCCGCTTTGCCATAGTGGCTGAGCACGGCAGTCGCGAAGTCGCTGACCAGATTACCCACCGCGCGAATCGCCGCGAGGCGGGCGGGCGTCGTCAGCACCTGATGCGTAATATCCAAACTGAGAAACGTGATGGGAATCCCTGCCTCAAACACGACGTGAGCCGCGTGGGGATCCACATAAATATTGAACTCGGCGACGGGGGTGATGTTGCCCTGGGTAATACCGCCCCCCATCATGACGATGCGTTCAATTTTGGCGGCGATCGCGGGCGCTTGAATCAGCGCGACAGCGATATTAGTCAACGGCCCCAAGGTCGCTAGCGTGAGCGGCGCGGGAGCCGACTGCAAAGCCTCAATCAGATAGCTCACCGCATGGCCCGATGCCAGCGGCAGGGTCGGGTTGGGCAACGTCGCCCCCTCTAATCCCGTTTTGCCGTGGATATCTTCAGCCGTGACCAACGATCGCACCAACGGTCGCGGACAGCCAGCGTAAATTGGCATATCTCGGCGACCCAGCAGTTCACAGATCTGACGGGCATTGCGTTGGGTGAGGGCCAGCGGCACATTGCCCGCCACGACGGTGATGGCCTGTACAGCGAGTTCCGGCGATCGCAATGCCAACAGGAGGGCGATCGCGTCGTCTACACCTGGATCACAGTCAATAATGATGGGGATCGGGGCCATCGTCTTCCAGTCGATAAAAGAGCCACAAGAGAACCCTAAAGGGCACAAATCCTGCGCTAGCGTAAGAGCTAGACCTACGGTGCTAGCATACCGACTTGATAGGCAGGCATAGCGCCCTGCCCGGTTGAGGGATTTGGCTAAGGGCATGAAGAACAGCAGGAAAACAGTACGGGCGATCGCGGGCGCATTGGCCTGCAGTTGGTTGATTAGCTGCGCCGGGAGCCCGGTGGGTGATAGCGTGCAGCAATCGCTCGAAGCCGATCCCCAGCTTGAGGAGTCGCCGCCCTTTAGCGCTAATTCTGCTGATGAGGCGGTGGCAGCAGAGGATGAAACCGCTGTGGCTGAAACGTCCGAGCCTACGACCACAGCCGCCCATCGTGAAGCTACCGAATCGCAGGCCAGCACGGCCCGCGCGCCTGAGCCCGGTGAACGCGGCTTTATTGGGCCATTGTGGTCGCAGACGGAGCGAGCTGACGCCGATCCCGCCGTCTCCGAAGCGGGATCGACCAATCAAACCACCGGTGACCTGACCGGAGTCCCGGCGGATTTGCAGTCATACATCCGGGATCTGCAAACGCTAGACGTCATTGAGCCAGTGGCGACGGTGTCGGCTGAAGACAGCCCTCAAGCGACGACGGCATCGCCTTTCACCGCCTCGATTACCCGGCGAGAATATGCCCAATGGCTGTTTGACAGCTACAACACGATCTACGCTGACGAACCCGGCGATCGCCTACGCGCTGGCAACCCCAGCGACGCCCCGGCCTTTCAAGATGTGGCGGCGGCTGATCCCAACTTTGCCGCCATTCAGGGACTGGCGGAGGCGGGACTGATCCCCAGCGCCTTTACCGGCAATAGCACTGCCGTCAATTTTCAGCCCGACGCGCCGTTAGTCCGCGAAGACTTAATTTTGTGGAAGGTGCCCTTAGACAGTCGCGCCGCCCTGCCCACCACCACTCCCGAAGCGGTGACTGCAGCCTGGGGATTTCAAGACACGGCCACGATTGATCCCCTGCCATTAAGGGCGATCGCGGCGGACTTTCAACTGGGAGATTTTGCCAACTTCCGGCGCGCCTTTGGCTATACCACTCTGTTTCGCCCCGATAAGGCGGTGACTCGCGCTGAGGCTGCAGCCGTGCTCTGGCGCTTTGGCTCTCAGACCGAAGGGCAAACCGCCGCAGAGCTGACCCCAGCAGACAGTGCAGCCGAGCCCGACTAAAAAGTATCAAGCATGACCGTCTCAAATCTGATCCTAAAGAGAATCTGAGTTCTTTTCTAACCACTGCTCAGATGAGTTATCACAGAGCTTGCACAAAAAAATGGCTCGCCCATCGAGTCACTTAGCGATTAGTCCCAGTCTCAAATAACTGAATTCAAAGTTTCAGATAACTGACTCAGACTCCTGCCCTCAAGGCGATCGCAGTCATTTCGTGCCAGTTTTCCCCTAGCTCGCCCCGGTTCGTTTTGATAGTTTTTGGACTAACCGCTCTGTTTGTGTTGGCAGAAAAACATCAAAAGTCTCGCATCACGCTGTCATTAGGAAACAGTTTTCAATCCCTTCATAAAGCATTTCAAAGCTGCGTGATTACGCCCATTTTTCGATGAAATTGATTGCAGTATTGCGGCCGTTGGGTAAGCTTTTTCACAGTCTCGATTAGGTTGAATCACACATCAATGCCAGCTGAGAATGTTGTGATGTGTCCCTGCTTTTTCTCAATTCTTAGGAGAAGAACTCGATGAATTCATTTCGCAATCGAGGTCAGTTGATTCTGCAGATGATTATGTTCTGGGTCATTGCCCCAGCGATCGCGCTGTCTTTATTGCTCTGATGATTTTTGGACGAGTGTCATCCATGCCCCAGCCAAACATCCAGTCTCATGGGCCTATGCAGGATGTAAGGGCACTCTAACCGTAAACGTGCTGCCCCTCCCCACTTCTGACTCTAGCGATAGTGTGCCTTGATGAGCGGCCACAATGCGCCGTGACAAATGCAGTCCCAGACCACTACCCGAGCGCCGATGCTGACCGGAACGAAACCAAGCGAAAAGTTCTTTTTGGTTTTCAGCAGAAATTCCAGGTCCCGTGTCTTTGACTCGAATACACCAGTTGGTGGGTGTATCAGCAGGCTCTTTTTGAAAACTGATCACCACAAACCCGACATCTGTAAACTTGAGGGCATTGCCCACCAGATTGACCATAATCCGGCGAAACTCTAAGAGATCGCCGTAACAGGTATAGCGGCGATCTTCGCCCGCTTCAGCCACGTGATCTTCTAACCGAAGTTCCAGTTTTTTTTCGGTCGCGAGGGGGCGCAGTTCAGCCGTGACTTCTGCGAGCAGATGTTTGAGATTAAAGGGAGCGATCGCGATCTCTTTGCGGCCAGCTTCATAGCGATACACCTCTAGTAAGGTGTTGACCATCGCTAGCAGATGTTCGTTGTTCCGAATTGTTTGGGTGACCGCATCTTTGGCATCAGTCGGGACCGGCCCGAATGTGTCTTCTTTCACTAAGGTCAACATACGATTGGCAGCCACTAAGGGCGTCCTCAAATCATGGGTCAGGCGAGAGACGAAATCATCCCGCTGCTGAGTGATTTCGCGCTCGGCATCAACGCTGCGTTTGAGTCGCAGCAGCGCCCGCACCCGCGCCAGTAACTCATCGCCATCAAAGGGTTTGCGAATAAAGTCATCCGCTCCCATATCAAGCCCGGCCACCACGCTCGACCGTTCGTGAGCCGTGACCAGCAAGATGGGAATAAATGGCAGCGTCTCCATACTGCGGAGTTTTTGCGTGACCTCATAGCCGCTCATCTCCGGCATCATGACGTCGAGCAGCACCAGATCCGGCAGTTGCTCCACAATACTACTCAGCATTTGATGGCCACTCTCTAGAGCAGTCACCTGATACCCCTCGCCTTCTAACAGGGCCTGCAACAAAAATCGGTTGTCGGCAGAGTCATCCACCACATAAATGTGCACAGGATTAGCAGCCATAAGTCGCCGATACTACACTTTGCTTAACCTTATGCGGTAGATAGACCCAAAGAACCACTGTCAATCGATAGATTTTTGGTCGGAGTTTCACAGTTTAAGTCAAGTGTTTGAGGGATTTCAGCCCACTTTTGTCATCAAAATGTTGAGGAATCTGTCGGTGTGTAAATGCTGAGACAGAATTTGTCAGTTGGTCACACGGGCTAACTATAGTGAAGCTTACAGACAGCAGTCGTTAAAACTTCAGTCGCGTAGTCGTCGTCAGTTCCGTGAGGACAAGACGGCGAGCCATTGGGTTGTGTACTCGGGATCAAGATGACACTCGGTGTCTTAACCTCAATGGCTAGAGCTATCACCACTGTCGAGTTAGACCTGCGTTGAAGGATTGCGAGGGTTTTCGGCAAAAACCTCATTGGCAGTTTAAACCTCACGACAGGAGACTCCTCTATGAAACTGGCTTACTGGATGTATGCGGGTCCGGCACACATTGGCACGCTGAGAATTGCTAGCTCTTTTAAGAATGTGCACGCGATTATGCATGCTCCGCTGGGCGATGACTATTTCAACGTCATGCGTTCAATGCTCGAGCGCGAGCGCAACTTTACGCCGGTCACCACCAGCGTGGTCGATCGCAACGTGCTGGCTGAAGGCTCGCAAGAAAAGGTCGTCGATAATATCGTGCGCAAAGATCAGGAAGAATCGCCTGATCTCATCGTGTTAACCCCCACCTGCACCTCCAGCATTTTGCAAGAGGATCTACAAAACTTTGTGCAGCGGGCCAGCTTAGATGCTCAGTGTGACGTGCTGCTGGCGGATGTCAACCACTACCGCGTCAATGAACTGCAGGCCGCCGATCGCACCCTGCAGCAAATCGTCAAGTTTTACCTCGATCGCGCTGAGAAAAAAGGCGACCTGCCTGCCGGTAGAACCGCCAAGCCCTCGGTCAATATTTTAGGCCTCACGACGCTAGGCTTTCACAACAATCACGATCGCACTGAGCTGGTTAAGCTCATGGGCGATTTAGGCATTGAGGTGAATCTAGTCCTCCCCGATAAGGCGTCGGTCTCAGACATCAAAAAGCTGCCTCAGGCTTGGTTTAACCTGGTGCCCTATCGCGAAGTTGGCCCGGCCACAGCGGCGTATTTGCAAGAGCACTTTGACCAACCCACCGTGGATATCACCCCGATGGGGATCGTCGAAACGGCCCGCTGCATTCGCGCCATTCAAAAAGCGCTGAATGACCAGGGAGCCCCCGTCGATTACGCCGCCTTTATCGACAATCAGACACGGTTTGTGTCCGATGCGGCTTGGTTCTCTCGCTCTATCGACTGTCAGAATTTGACGGGCAAAAAAGCGATCGTGTTTGGTGATAGCACCCACGCGGCAGCGATGACCAAGATTTTGGCGCGGGAGATGGGCATTCGGGTCGTGCTCGCGGGCACCTATTGCAAATATGACGAGGACTGGTTTACCCAGCAGGTGGGTGACTATTGCGACGAAATTCTCATCAGTGAAGACCATGGGGCGATCGCTGACAAAATTGCCGCCCTAGAACCTGCGGCGATCTTTGGTACTCAGATGGAGCGCCATGTGGGCAAGCGTTTGGATATTCCCTGTGGCGTCATTGCTGCGCCGATTCACATTCAAAACTTCCCCGTCGGCTATCGACCCTTTTTGGGCTATGAGGGCTCAAATCAACTGGTCGATTTGATCTACAACTCCTTTACTTTGGGGATGGAAGATCACCTGCTAGAAATCTTTGGCGGCCATGATACGAAGGAGGTCGTGACCAAAACGATGTCTGCGGATGGCGGGCTCACCTGGACGACCGATGCCCTCACCGAACTCAATCGTGTGCCAGGGTTTGTGCGCGGCAAGGTGAAGCGTAATACTGAAAACTTTGCTCGAGATCGCGGTCATGCCGAAATCGATGTCGAAGTCATGTATGCCGCCAAGGAGGCCGTCGGCGCTTAGTCGGTCGGCAATCTCAGCGGCCCTTTGAAGCATGATGCAGCCGATCGTCTACCTGGGCGATCGGTCATTGTTGGCAGCTACGTAGTCAGTAACGATGTTGGGATCTTCTGGATGTCCGCGCTGTCAATTCGAAAAGACCGTAGCAAAGGGTGCCATTAACGGTGATGAATTTGCCCCATCGCCTATAAAACGACTTGTTTGGGGCAGACACAAAGGGCTTAGTGCTTCGTTCAAATTGAGGAGTACTGTTTCAAAAGAGCTTCAGGGATCGTTACTGATCTCAACAATGCTTTCGCCTTGCTGCAATTGCTCTAGTGCTGCAGGTAACGTAGCGGTCAATAATTGTCGTAGATTTCGATTGGTAACGTTGCCACAGGTGAGCCACAAAATCTGAGGGGGCGCTCCCAATCTACAGACCAAGTCAACAAAGTCGCTATCTTTCGTCATAATCACAGCATCATTAGCACCTGCAGCTGCAAAAATGTCGATATCTTGGGCATCTCGAAGAGATAGATCGCGCAGAGCTATGGCCTCCAGACCAAAGGTAACTGCGATCCAATCTGCCAGAGTGGGGGGTAACTGAGCATCGAGCCAAATCTTCACGCCGTTAGTCTAGGAAAATCAGTTCGTCGCGCGGCAAAGAGTAGACAGGCTTGAATATCTGCTAGCTCTAAATCAGGGAAATCTTCTAAAATCTCAGCGGTGCTGACCTCCTCAGCCAACATCTCTAAAATGTCAGCGACTCGAATTCGCATTCCTCTCACGCAAGGACGGCCACCACACTGACCAGGGGTTTGGGTAATACGAGTCAGCAAACTAGCTGAGGAGTTCATCAGGCGCATCTCTTTAATTACTGTGTCTGCTTCCATTTTACTGAGTCATCATGTGACATCTGCTGTTATCTCAATGCGTTCCATCTCAATGGGTTCCATCTGTTCTGTATAGATTCCATCAGCAGACAGGTTGTCAAGAGGAGTTTGACCACGATACGAATACAGCCAGGCGGGGACTATCTAAGCTACGCTGGCGATCGTTGAAAACCTATACCAGAGCGACCCCATGGCATCACCCACACCCTACACCCCGCCCCCAGTCTGGCAATGGGACACCGAGAGCGGTGGCACCTGGGCCAGTACCAATCGTCCGGTTGCTGGCCCCACCCACGACAAAGAACTCCCCGTCGGACAGCATCCGCTGCAGCTCTACTCACTGGCGACCCCAAACGGTCAAAAGGTGACGATCATGCTGGAAGAACTGCTGGCCCTGGGCATCACCGACGCCGAATACGACGCTTACTCGATCAGAATCAACAAAGGCGATCAGTTTGGCAGTGGCTTTGTCGCCGTGAATCCCAACTCCAAAATTCCGGCTCTGGTTGATCGCAGCACGACATCCCCGATCCGCGTCTTCGAATCCGGGTCGATCTTGCTCTATCTGGCGGAAAAGTTTGGCGCACTGCTGCCGACGGAACCGGCCCTCCGCACCGAATGCCTGTCTTGGCTGTTTTGGCAGATGGGTTCCGCCCCGTACGTAGGCGGTGGGTTTGGCCATTTCTATAACTACGCCCCCACCAAGATCGAATACTGCATCGATCGCTTCACGATGGAGACAAAGCGCCAGCTTGACGTGCTCGATCAACAGTTGGCGGATAAGCCCTATATCTCTGGCGATGCCTACACCATTGCCGACATCGCCATCTGGCCCTGGTACGGTGGCTTGGTCTTGAACCGCCTCTACAACGCCGCTGAGTTTGTCGATGCCCCGTCTTATAAGAATCTGATGCGATGGGCGGAGGAGATCGATGCCCGGCCAGCGGTGCAGCGCGGACGCATGGTGAACCGTACCTGGGGCCCGCCGGAAGAACAGCTCCACGAACGGCACACAGCCAGCGATTTTGAAACGCGCACTCAAGACAAGCTCGAGGTCGCGGATTAAAAGGCCTAGAGCCCATCAAGTAAGTCAGCCTGATCTAGATGATCAGGCTGCAATCGAGCCAATCGCAATCCTGGACTTTGGACAAACAAGGAGCTGGATTGCCCATCCATTTAACGATTTTCCAGGGCTTCTGGCTGCTGAGAGCCACTTGGTTTGGAGATATTCGAGTTTTTGAGCCTCAAGCCGACTTTGCCCAATTCCTGAATATCTCTGAACTTCAGATTTTCGTGGAACAGAGATCGCCTTAAAGTCCCGTATACAGAGCATTCCAGCAACTTGGTCTCATGCAATACCATTCAAATTTTGTCCAAAGTCGAAGCAATCGCGATTGCCCACATTCTGAAATTCACGCTGGAATACTGACGAGGTTCTGAACATCGATCGCCACCTCAGGAAACGCAACTGGGTGGATAACGCCGCTACTCACCGTGTCTTGTTTGGCAAAATCGCCATTCTGGCGATCGCTAAACACTGTCAGCGTTTTGGCTGCGACATTAATGACCCAATACTCTGGGATGCCAGCTTCAGCGTAAAGCATCCGTTTCGTGCCCAAATCATAGGCAATGGTGGTATCGGCGACCTCAATCAGCCAGTAAATATCTTCTGGATAGGGATGATGCTTGAGATAACGGGTATTGAGCAGACGAACAATGGCAATGTCTGGTTGGGGTTCAGACGCTGCGAGTGTGATCGGATGGGCCTCAAAAATCTTGGCTTTATCCTGTAGGACGCGCCTGAGATAATCTGCCCCTTGGTCGTTAATAAACCGATGAAATTCTCCTTCTGGAGCCCTGTCCCAGATTTCTCCTTGGATCAGTTCGCAGCGGCGGCGATCGAGAATCCCGATCTCTCGCATGTGCTGATAGTCTGCGACTGACCAGGTTGTAAGTGTCCGCATGACTGGCACCTTAGTGGCGATTGAATTCTGTGTAGATCCTATTTTACGGGTTACTTTAGAGCGTTGCTAAAAGCCGTGTTGAGACGATCACCTCAATGCAAGGATGCAATCTTAGCCTCCTGCGATCGCAGTTTCCCTTAGCTTTGTCCGTTTCAGAGCTGTGGAGAGTGCGCGATCGCTCTCAGCTCCAGTTTGCTCAGCATTCACTGGTAAAAAATAGACCGTACTGACCGTTTGACCGTCAACCCAAAGGATTCAGGCAGGATGGCAGAGTGGCGCACAGTTGCAGGGACGATCACCGAGGGGTATCGGGTGGCGTCTGGATTGACTGACAGTAGTCCTTATCCGGAGGGTACGCTGGCGATGCAATTGCCGTATTTTTTAGAGCGGGGCTTCGATTTACGGCCCTACTTTCTGGGCACGCTGAATGTGGCGATCGCTCCTCACCAATACCGCCTGGTCAATCCGACCATTACCCTGGAGCAGGTGTCGTGGACGGCAGCGCACGCAGCAGAAACGTTTTCCTTTGCTCGCTGTCGCCTGACGTGGCAAGGCCATACCGACGACGGCTGGATCTACTATCCCCATCCAGAAACGAAACCGATGCATTTTCAAAAGCCCGACCGGGTAGAGGTACTGATGCCTGAAATTCCTGGGATTCAATACGGCGATCGCGTGCAGTTGGCCGTACTGACCGATGAAGTCCACATTGATTGATGTCCTCGTTGCGCTTGGCTGGCAGGGGTTGGTGGGTTGTCAGGAGATTTCTAGCAAAGACGATACTCGTAGGGGCGGATTTCATTGATTCCGAGTAGCGATGATCATGAAGGTGGCTCGCTAAACCCGCCCTGACAGTGCCGGTATCTTCTTTCTCGGAAATCTCCTTACAGATAAATCATGTAGTCTTGGCTGAGGTAGAGGGCGCGCTCGGCATCGCGTCGCCGTTCGAGCCCGGCTAGCTTTTGGCCCCCAGCAAACACCCATCGCAAAAACTCATCTGCCGCCCCGACAAAATCGCCCGCATTATGTTTGCGCAGCAGCGTCGAATCGGTAAAGGCCCCGACCCCGACGTTGAAGGCAAACGACACCATCGCCGAAAACTGATCGGCCGTGGTGTCAATCGCCAGAGCGGCGTCAACCCCCCGCTCAAACACTTTTAAGTCTTGCTGCAAAATGCGCTCGGCTTCCGCTTCGGAAATCCGCATCCCCGGCGTCACCGTCGGCGGCCCCGCCATCGAGGTGTGGCCATAGCCAATCGTCCACACGCCGACAGAATCTTGATAGGCCACCAGTTCTAAGCCTTCAAAACTTTCGATCAGCAACAAGCCATCATCGTTGATTTGACTGGTTGCCGTGGGCGGGGCGGAGGGCGCTGCGGTGGCCGGGGGCGGTTCGCCATAGCCTGTCCCCAGGGAAAACACCATGCCGGTCGGGGCATCCGTCCGCATCATCCACGCTTCCATCGCCGCGACATCCAACACCTGCTCTTGCGGATTCTGGCTGGCAGGCGACTTCTCGATGCGATCGATCCAATACCCACCATCCATCAGATAAATGGCGGCATCCGTTTCTTTAATCCAGGTGCCCATGGTTAGTTCTCCGGTTTAGTAGCCATAATCCCAGCGAGCCCGATAGCCGCGCATATCAATATGGGTGAAGACGGTAGAACTCGCCAAGCCCCCGCGACTGCCCCACCATGGGTCTAAATCGGCATACACATCGTAGGGATGGATGCCTGGGATAACAAAATCGACGGCGTCCCCCGTGAGATGGCGAGACTGCGACGCCCCCCCAATGGCGGCGTTGGTGGCTGGGTCGCGATACCAAGAATTGATCTGCAGCGGTTGGTTATAGCGACGGCGAATGTCTTCCAGCACGCTGGCGATTTCCAAAATGTTGTAAACCACACCCGCGTTGGCGGGGCGACGATAAAACCCGGTGTTGGCGGCAACATGCAGGGCTTCGGCCCAGGTAAAATTGCCCCGCTCACCGTACTGCGTTTCGCGATAGATCGGGTCGTTGGCGTAGTAGGTTCCTTGAAAGCCGGGAAACTCTAGCGGAATGCCGCGATCGCTAGACTCGGGGGGAGTCTTACTCGGGGGTTCATCCTCGGGTCGGTTGCCTATTTCAGTGCCGCTGATGGCAACATCAGGCACGAAGCAATACCAGGTATTGCGACTCTGTGAGCCAAGAACCGCCCCCTGCAAAGAGACCCGCACATGCAGATCGGCAGGCTGCGCATAGGAACTCACCAAAAACACGGTTTTGTTTCTGACGAAAACCTTATCGGCGTCCGACAGTTCAACCGACTGCACGGGCCGCCGCTTAAACAACGTATCGCTGACGACCTGCAGCGTCTGACGCTGCCCTTGAATCTTGATGTCGGGAGCAAAGGCATACCACACTGCCGTTGATTTATCGCCTAATGTAGCGTCGGCAAGTTCAACTTTGGTATGGTTACCGGCGGCTGGCGTAAACGAGAGCAATTTGAACTGGCTGCCGTTTTTGACAAACTGTTTAGCGGCAGGGGGCAAGTCGATCGACAGCTTCGGTTCTTGCTTAAACAGTGTGTCGCTGACCACGGTCAGGGTGGTGCCGGTGAGCAGCTCAATGCTGGGGGCAAACACATACCAGCTGGTGGTTTGGCGATCGCCCAGCGTCGGCGTCAGCAGTTCCACCAGCCAGTGGTTGCGGCCTACCTCGGTGTAGTACTCGATATCAAACACGGTGCCGCTTTCGACCAGCACCTTTTCTTTATCGGTCAGCTGGCTAGAGTCTTTGAGTGACAGCTTAAAAAAGGTGTCGATCAGGGTGCGAATCTGCATTCCGCCATGGCTAGATGGAATCACCTTGTCGCCACCAGGCCGCTCGGGAACGACCGGTAAAGACGGCGGACTCACCGGTGTTTCGGGCTCAGGGGGTTCAACAACTGGCGGCGGGATCACAGGAACCGACGAGGCATCGGCAAGCGGCTGGGGTTCCGGGGCGTCGATGCCGACAGAAACCGTCATGCGTCGGGGTTTATCATCCCGCTGAAACCAGGTTTTCAAGGCTTCAATATTGGCGACCTGCTCTTTCGGGTTAGTCGAAGAAGGCTGTTTGAGCACTGCATCAATGTAGTGTCCACCGTCCATTAAATAAACGGCTTGGTCGGTTTCCTTGATCCAGGTTCCCATCGTGGTCGTCTCCTCACTCAGGCTGTCTCACGCGATCGCGGCAGACCGTTTGAGGCACAGGGCCTAACGGAACGGCTGACGGTTGATGAGACTGTCCTATTATGTCGCCGCCGGGCAAAAGCAGAACCTTTCCGGATGAATTATCTAAAAATTCCAACCGTTAGGCGCAATTCTGTCAGGTTTGCGCCCCGATAAGACCCGGTAACCGCCAGTCTCAGGCAGGTGTTATCGGTTCACCAGCATCGCTCAGTTGGCAGAAGCCGCGAACACCACAGGACGTCTTAGCGATGATCCCCCATCCGTCAGTAACGACGCGCCCTACACAACGGCGATGCATTCAATCTCGACACGCACATCTTTGGGCAACCGGGCAACTTCCACACAGGCACGCGCCGGGGCACTCGCTTCATCAAAATATTTGGCGTAGACAGCGTTCATCGCCGCAAAATCGTTCATGTCTTTGAGAAAAACGGATGTTTTCACGACGGATGCTAGGGTGGCGCCCCCTGCTTCCAGAATCGCGGTCAGGTTGGCGATCGCCTGCTCGGTTTGAGCGGTGATGTCATCGCCCCCGACCAGCTGTCCCGTTTGCGGATCAAGGGGAATTTGCCCCGCGACAAACATCATCGACCCAGTGGCGACGATCGCCTGGTTGTAGGGGCCAACGGGCGCAGGAGCCTGATCGGTTTGAATAATTTGGCGATTCATAAAAGTGATGGGTGATGGGGCAGGCATAAGTGGTTTGCCAAGGAGAATCTTACCGTAGCCAGACAACGGCTTGAGCGATCGCCCATCAGTCATGCGGGCGTAGCGCTGACGCTGAGCAACCCCTGCCCCTCCAGATGCAGACCTGGAGTTTTCACATCCGGCGGCACCCCACGCCTACAGCCCACCTGGGTTGCCAAGAGTGCTTGGGGAGTCCAATCACTGAAAATTAGCATGAGAGCAACAGCCCATGACGCGATGGTCCTCTGGACCGGTCTTCGACCATCGCGCCACTCCAAACGATGAAACGTTGCGGGTGTGGGATGGTGGGCCAGAAGGCTGACTGGTGGTGAGTTTTGAGCGAACTGTGAGGGAATTGACCCACCCTACGCGGAGTCTATTTTCAGGGCAAGCCATCGAAATCAAGGTGCCACTATTGGGGCGGGTTTTGTGACCGGCGGTTGGATTGCCCGACCAGACATGGGGCTAAACCCGCCCGGCCCCATCCCATGAACCGGTTTTTTCTGGCAACACGCTTAGACTGTGGCCAAGCTACTGACGGCTGACACCGCCACCTCCGGTGACGGCAACAGGGGATCGATGACTTCGTCTGGGGTTTCGGCCATCCCCACGCCTACCGCTGGTTCGGTTAACGGGTCAACAGGATCAACCGCTACGGCGACCGCATCGGCCCCCTCAAGCAGGTCACCGACCGGCTCAATTGCACTGCCGGGTAGTGCGGCCACGGGGCTCGCCGTCAACTCATCTGCTAGGGGCTCTGGAGAGAAGGTGACCAGCAGATCATCTGCCTGCGGGCCAACGCTAAAGGTATTGACCGTGACGTAGGAGGTACCGGTGAGCGGATCGATCGCCACATCTCTGAAGCTACTGGCCGGATATCCCAAGGATTCCACCGAAATGATCTCGCCTAAGTTGGCACTAATGCCGACCAGCGCCCCTTCTCCATGAATGCCAAAAGCGTCTGAGCCGACCGAATTACTGGCGACATAAAAATTACCCGCCGCGTCCGTCGTCAGCCCTTGACTGTAGAGATCGATGCCGTCAAAAATGACCGGCACCTCATCAGGACTGAAGCCGTCGTTGACATTCATATCAGCCCCGAAGGCCACCAGCACATCTACAGGCTGAACCTCAACTGGCTGAAATTCGGTCGCGACGTCGTTATCTGACGTAATGGGCAACGTGGTTAAGACAATGCCTTGGTCATTGACGGCAATGCCCCGCGACAATCGCGTTGTTTGAGGCTCAACGGAGAGCGAATCAGCACTAGAGGCCAAGAGAACCTTCGCTTCGGTAAAGCCCACCCCCACCTCCAGCTCTAACCGCGTGACAAAGGGGATGGCATCATCTTCCGAATAGCCAGTGACAAAAAACTGCACGGTATCTTCGTCAACTACGCGCACGTCAATATCGCCAAAGGAGGCCAGCTGGGGCTGAATCTGCCCCTCAAAATCACTCACTTCACCCGTGGCCACGTCATAGATGGCCGAGGTATCAAAGGCAAACCGGGAGATATCGATCGCGCCAATGGGATCGAGCGTGTCTGGATCTAACAGCGCCAGGCCACCGTTGGGCGCAATCAGCACGAGGCTATCGAGTTCTGGCAAAAAATCTAGCCGGGGACTGGCAAACGTGGCCCCTGTGAGGGAGAGCTGATTGACGACGGCCCCATTGCGATCGAGTTTGATAATCGTCGGATCAGTATCGGGAGCACCGGGCTGCGCAGCCGGGGGTCGTAGCGTACTGAGATAAAGATTGCCCTCAGGATCAAAGGCCACGCCCTCAGGGGTTGTCAACGTTTCAAAAACCAGATCCAGCATGGTAAACACATCCTCAGAATTGATGCCTATCCAGGATGTTAGTTGGTTTCCCCAACCGGTCACACCGTAGAGCGGGCATCCTCTGATACCGGCTGATACTGCGGCGATCAGCGGCAAAATAGAGTAAGCACGATCGCGCTTTATCCGTCAAAATCGTCCAAAATCGTCTATTTTTGATGGATGTTGGCAAGATCATTCCCTCGGCCCAAAGCGGATGCTTGGTAGCGTTACTGTTGGGTCTTGCCCACGTCCAACGCCCAAATCAATCAAAATCGAGTGCTCTAGCGACGCCGTTTCATCAGCGGCATTATTCGTTCGGCTCCGTCCATCAGCCTGTAACATTCCCACTCATTCCTTTTGCCCTAATCTCCATCTCGTCCTATTGTGAAGGGGCCAAAACCCATCAAAATCAAACGTTTAGAAACATGAACAGCGCCACGTTAAGACGGCATCTGAGCCACAGCCTCACCCTTGGCCT
Source organism: Leptolyngbyaceae cyanobacterium (assembly GCA_050042805.1). GTDB lineage: Bacteria > Cyanobacteriota > Cyanobacteriia > Phormidesmidales > Phormidesmidaceae > Halomicronema. The sequence goes on along the minus strand of JBHJJI010000103.1, from coordinate 29,775 downwards.
CAGCCTGTCCCTTTTGGCAGCCTGTAACGGCAATCAGCAATCAACCGACGATCCCGGCGAAGCGGGTAGCGGCACCGTCACCGTGTTGGGCGTCGTCGTGGGCGAGCAGCAAGAAAAACTCGAAGCCGCCTTTGCAGCCTTTGAAGCAGAAACTGGCATTGAGGTGATTTACGAAGGCACCGATGCCTTTGCCACGCTGCTACCCGTGCGCGTGGAATCAGGGGACGCCCCAGACCTAGCCATGTTTCCGCAGCCGGGTTTGATGGCTGACTTCGCCGCCTCAGGACAGCTCATCCCCATCACCAACTTTATGGACATGAGCACCCTAGAAGCTGCCTACCCTGCCGACTGGCTCACCTTGGGCACCGTCGATGGCGAGTTGTATGGCGTCTGGTTTCGGGCATCGGTCAAAAGCCTGGTTTGGTATAATCCCCAAGCCTTTGAGGCCCAAGGCTACAGCATCCCTACCACATGGGACGAGATGACCGCCCTGAGCGACCAAATTGTGGCTGACGGCGCAACGCCTTGGTGTTTAGGAATGGAAAGTGGTGATGCCACTGGTTGGGTTGGCACCGATTGGGTGGAAGATATTATGCTGCGTACCGCTGGGCCAGAGGTTTATGACCAGTGGATTACCCATGAAATTGCCTTTGATGCGCCCCCAGTGCAAACAGCCTTTGAACAGTTTGGCGAGATTGTACTGAATGCTGACTACGTGTCGGGGGGCACGGTAGGAGCCATCAGCACGCCCTTTGGCGACTCAATTTTGGGGCTATTTGGCGAGTCACCTCGTTGCTACCTGCATCGCCAGGCTAATTTCATTGCCAGCTTCTTACCCGAAGAGGCGGTTCCTGGCGAAACGGTCGCGGTCTTTCCATTGCCGGGCATCAATGCCGAATTTGGCACGCCTGTGTTAGTGGCAGGCGACGTGTTTGGCATGTTTAATGACACGCCAGAGGCTCAGGCCCTGATGGAATACCTGACCACGCCTACCGCTCACGAAGTCTGGGCGGCGCTGGGGGGCTTTATCTCACCTCACAATGACGTGGGTTTAGACGTGTATCCCGATGCGGTGACGCGGCAGCAGGCGGAGATTTTGGCCGAGGCAGAGATTGTGCGCTTCGATGCCTCGGATATGATGCCAGGCGTAGTGGGCACGGGCACGTTTTGGAGCGGCATTGTGGACTATGTCGGCGGTGAAGACGTCGAGAGTGTGCTCGCTGATATTGAGTCAAGCTGGCCAGAATAATCCGGTGCATTGCTGACGCAAACCCCTGCGACAAACAGAGATCATCCACGCGCAAATTTGAGAGCCAGGGATGAAGGGACATTATGTTGCAAATGCACCCGACGCGCGCCGACGCAGATCGCTGTCCCCCCTCAAGCGTTGTTGAGGGGGGACAGCTTTAATCGAGGCCATTCATTGAGTTTGACTTAGTTATCAGGACTGTTGAGAGGACGAATGTCAACGATCTCTCCCCCCAGCTTGGTGACCCATCGCATCACTTCATTCATCCGATGAAAGGGTACCTGAATCTGTTGGCGATCGCTGCTACGAATCGCAAATTGTTGACCTGCAGTGACTTCATTTTGGGCTAATCCAGTCACCTCATACACAAAAATTCGACTGTCGACACTCGATGCTTGGCTCGTTGCGTACTGTCCTAACATGACTAAAACCTCCTGGCAAATCGGGTTGGGTGGGCTGAACCGTCAGGTTTTTAGGTGCTCTCCGAGAAAGAAATATGTAGCGCTGGCCATTTTGCTTAGGACACCTAGAATCGCTCTGATCCTTAGCGCAGAAGCAAATTGGCTCGCAGTACCGTAGGGGCGGGTTTAGCTAGAAACCTTGATTGCATGGCTACCAGGCATCAACAAAACCCGCCCCTACGGGTATCGTTGATGCGGAGAATCTTCTTAAGCCGGTGTAATGCTGGCGACACGGCCCCCAGTTTTATTGATTTGCTGCAGCGTTTTAGAGAGGGCCTCGTAGGACACCACCATCACGCGGTTGCTGCGACGAATTTTGGGATATCCCGGCAGGCGACTGCCAGCCACTTCGATGCGATAAAGCGTCCCGCGCTCGGCCGTTGAGGTCGGTCGGCCAAAGACACGAGTCGAAACAGTGCCTTTTTTCGAGGCGCGGTAGGCCCAGCCCTGGTTATCAACGCCAGATGGCGGGATGACGGCAGAAGAGCTACCGAGGGCTAATTCGGCGGCGAGACGAGACTGGCTACCAGCAACTTGGGAGCGATCGCTGTTGGCATAGCCCCGATACAAACTAAACATGCGGGTAAAGCCCGCAATTTTTTGACCGGCTTGAGTATCAAAGCCCCGATAGAAAGGAACCGTGCTATCACCGAATTGAGATTCATACTCGCTCGTATCAATGTAGGAATCGATATCGGCCTCAAACCCCTGGTTTTGGTATCGATCAAGGTGTTCAATGACTTCCGCTTCATCATAGGGAGCCCGTCCCAATAGATGCTTAAAATTCAACTCAATGACACGGGATTGAAAGTTGGGATACAAAAACTTAGTTTTGTACAAATCCGATTTGGCCACCGCTCGGACAAAGTCCCTAACGGATAAGCTGCCATTTGTGAGCAGTGACTCTAATTCGGTGAGGCGCTCCGACTGCATCAAATAATCGTTACCCAAAACCTGTCGATAGACCGCATAAATCACCGCTTGAGCATCACTCGAGGATGCTTTGGGACGCAATTCTACCGGGCTTTGCTCAGCAAATGGGGTGGTGCCTAAACGGGCCGCTTTTACGGTAATCGCCACAGGTTCATCTCCTTGGATTATGTGGATTTTATGGGTGAGGGATGGGCTCAAAAATAGCGTGCCAATCGCAGAGATTGAGCATTGCTAACCCCCGACAGAAAACGTTCTGTCCTGAGGATACTTTTTAAATACAGAGCCCTGAGTTGGGGATACAACTTGAATTGTCTAGAGCCACAAATGCAGATATCGCGGCATTGACTGAATCGATATCTCAGCTCAGCATCTGTGGCATTTCTCAGGTCAAAACCGTTGAGAGTATTTAGGCCGAAGTGATGTTAACAATCCGGCTACCCCGTTGGTTAAGACGTTGCAAAGTCGGCGACAACTGGTCGTAGCTGACGACGTATTCTTGAACACCTCGACGAATTTGAGGAGTCCGCCCACTAGCACTTTGAGAAACACGAATGCGATACATTTGCTCGCGATCGCCGCCCGTTGTCCCCAACAGTTCTTTACTCAAGTTGGACGTTCTTAAGGGGCTAGCTGTGTTGCGAGCCAGGTCTTCAGTGAGACAGCCTTTTTTGTGATTTACCCGAGCCCGATCGCTACTGGCATACCCTCGGTAAAGCTGAAACATTCTGACAAAGCCCACGGTCTTTTGGCTAGTTTGGGTCGCAAATCCCCGATAGTACGGCACAATTTGATCGCCAAAATTCTCTTGATATTCGGCGGAGTCAAGATAGCTATTAATTTCTGCTTCGTAGCCGTGCTCGACATAGCAATTCACATGCTCAGAAATTTCCGCTTCATCATAGGGAGCCCGCCCTAATAAATGTTTGAAGTTGAGTTCAATGAATCGAACTTGCGGCGTGCTGTAGAAGAATTTTTGTTTGTACAACTCCGAGAGAGCCACAGCCCGGACGAAATCGCGCACTCGGATATGACCATGGGTGAGCATCGACTCAGCGCTGGTGAGGCGTTCGGCCTGCATCACATGGTCATTGCCTAACACTTGGCGATAGGTGGCCCAAATCACCGCTTGGATGTCGTCGTCAGTGGGGTGCGATCGCAATTCTGTGGGAGTAGCTTCGGCAAAGGGTTCAAACCCTAATTGTCTGGCTGACAGGGTGCTTGTCATAGAGGAATCCTCAAACTGACATCAATTAATTAAAGGGAAATAAAAATGGCGGCACGATTAAGCAAACCCGAGACCGACTGCTGGTCACCTGAGCGATCGCCGAACAGTGAACCGGTCTCGGGTGTTAACCGCAGGACTAGCTCAAAGCATTGATGGCATAGTCAAGGTAAGAGTTGGCCTCAACCGCTGCGTCTCCACTTAAGCCATGGTTGGCTTTGATATGTCTCAGCGCTTCGACATACCAGCTGGGAGACAATTCAAAGGTGCTATTGATTTCAGCGATGCCAGAAATCAGGTAGTCATCCATAGGACCCGTGCCGCCAGCAATGAGGCAATAGGTCACCATCCGCAGGTAATAGCCAATATCACGACTGCACTTGGATTTGCCTTCGGGAGTCGAGGCATAGTTATTGCCTTGCATTTGAGTCGTGTAGGGAAATTTTTGGTAAACGGCTTGAGCGGCTCCGTTCACCAGACTGTCCGCATTTTGGCTCAAGGATTTAGCGGCAGCCAAGCCGGCTTCGGCCTGACGAAAACGACCAAAGGCCACCTGTAGTTCGGTGCTACTGAGGAAACGACCTTGGGAATCGGCGGCAGCGACCGCTTCAGTCATGGGGGTTTTCATGGGAATCAAATCTCTCTAAAGGGTTTACAAAAAGAACATCAACCAGCGCGAGCCTTAGCTCACAGCGGCGGCAGCCCGATCAAAATAGCTGCCGAGTTCCGCCATGAGGGAACTACAGTCGCCTTGGGTGATGCCGGCTCGATCGTTGGCGATCGAGATCGCGGCATCTTTCATTTTGCTCACCCCTTCAGCCACTGAAGAACCGGGGACACCGAGCGCCACATAGGTTTCGCGGAGGCCGTTCAAACAGCGATCGTCCATCACACTGCCATCGCCGACAAACACGGCATAGGTGACATAGCGCAGAATAATTTCCATATCGCGCAGGCAGGCCGCCATCCGACGGCTCGTGTAAGCATTGCCGCCAGGGGCAATCAGCTGAGGTTGCTCAGCAAACAAAGCCCGAGCGGCATCCGCCACAATGGCAGAGGTGCTACCGGTCAGACGATTCACCACATCCACGCGCTTATTGCCTTCAGCAACGAACTGGTTTAAGGCACTAAGTTGGTCATCACTCACATATTGTCCCCGCGCATCGGCTTGGGAAACGACTTTTGTAAAAGCGTCAAGCATGAAAAATCTCCTATCTCTGAACAAGCAATTAAACCTGATCCAAGCGGCAATCTTTGTTAGCTAGAAGGTCTCAACAGTTCACAACAAAACAAAAAGCTTCTCTAAAGAGAGGGGAGAGCAATCCTCTCCTCAGAGAAAACTCATTCAGTTGAGAACGTCAATTTTTCAACAAAGTTCAAATCTTGAAAGGCGGCCCATCATTACTGATTAACCGACCCATTCATGAGATAACTGAGCCCCGGCAGTAAAACCGTAAACTGTCAGGACTCAGGCCTTTTGGACTTCTTCATTTAATCAATTCAGTTGTGCAGATACTGTGCACAACCTTGTATCTAACTAGTTACAATTGCCGAATCCTTTACCCAAAAAGCCTTCCGTAGATTTACGAAGGTTATGGCTAATCTGAGAAGACTTCATGTTTCATTACAACTGCCTCGTTGGGCGTCTCTTTGACGTAATCAAACAGCATCGTTTGCAGGTAGCGATCGGCCCACTCCGACCCAAAAGCCTGTTCTAAAATGCGGCGAGTTTTATCATTTTGCTGCTGCTGCAAACAATAGCGACGCTGCCCGGCTCGAATGGCGACTTGCTCTTCAAAGGACTGGATCGGGACAGCCTGACCAGCCAGTTGGCAATGCATCGACAAATATTGAGTCACCCGATCAAAGAACATGATCTCTTCTTGAGGCGTCGTGGGGCGCACAAACAGGCAAAACTCTGAAAAAATATCGCCCCAAGCAGGAAGCGCCCGAGCCTGGGCAAACTGTAGGGCTGGCAAGCTATTCAAGCCCTCACGATAGGGGGTGGGTAAGATGCGCTCCGGGGAAACGGGGGACAGATCGACAATGGCGGCGCTGATCTGCCCGCGACCCGCCACAATATCGACCCCAAAAATGGGCAAATTCACATCCACATGGGGAAACATCACACAGTGCAGGATATCCAGATTTTTGCCGACTTTAGCCAGTTCTAAATGGAGTTTACGGAACCGAGCAGTTTGGTAACAGTAATTTTCGATAGTCAGTCGTTCGCCTTCGAGGGTGCCTTCGACATAGCCGAGATCGGTGGGCGTATCGTAGGCGTAAGTGGTGAGTTGACCGCGCCAAATGGTTTCAATCGCATTCGCTAATCGGCGGATGAGGGGATGCTGTTGTTCGCGCAAGGTAGGGGAATCGGCTTGAACCATGGTGCTTTAGAGTCCTCGGGATTTTAATCCTCACCTTGCCTTAACCTTGTGCATATCTTGTGCAGGCCCATTAACGCCAGGGCTCTTGAGCCCAGCGATCGCTCTCAGTTCTCAGATTTGGGGCATGGCTGCACGGATGCACGCTACGGTTTTCTTCGTTGGGAGTGTCGCGATCGCGTCAGGAGCCGTTGCCTGAGTATCCCCCTTCAAGCTCCCCGGTTTCTGTCGACAGATCACCGTTACTCTTAACATCCAGCCAGAAACCGGGGATCTGACTGCAAAATTATTGGTGGCCTCTGAACCCAGCGGCCCGATATTGCAAACCGCAGTGTGATCAGGTTGACCTGGATGATTGAAACCGCTTTCTGGTATGAATTTCAATTTCGCATTTCGACCTCTGCATTCTGCTAGACCTGATCTGCATTCTGCTAGACCTGAATCGTTATGCAGTTGCAGTGGCCTGCTGCCAACGGAGCGCCGCGTGCGATCGCTGCAATCGATTCAGCACCCGCCGGGCTAAGTCCTGCCCTTGAATGGGTTTAGTCATGTAGTCATCGGCCCCCAGCGCAAACGCCTGATCTTGCTTAGCGGGGTCGGCATGAATGCTCAAAAAGATAATCGGCAAATGTTGCCATTGGGGATGGCTCCGGAGCACCTGACACAGTTCGAAGCCATTAATGTGGGGCATTTCAATATCGAGGATCACCACATCCGGGAGGATTTGATTAAAGAGCAACCAAAATCGCTGCGGGTTAGCCAAGGGCGTAATTTGAAAGTTCCAGGGTCGCAACAGTTGCATCATCTGTTTCAAATGATGGGTGTCATCATCGACAATCATGACTTTGCTGAGGCGATACCGATGGTCGGTCGCCTGCACCACCACCTCTAACACCTCTGCCGGAACCACAGGATATTCCAAAATGACCGCGCCGCCACGCCGAATTAGATTGAGCCGATTGCCAAAATCCGCCTGGGGAGTGACCACTAAAACCGGTAACTCGCCCCACCGCTGAGTCAGCTCAGTGATAAATTGCAACAGCCTTTGCAAGATCGGGTCATCGAGCACCGCATCCGTTTCGCTGACCACCAGATTGACCAGCACTAAGTCGGGTAAATCAGTCGGAGATTGAGGCGGTGCTGGGGGGGATATTCCCAGACCGCAAACCTGGGAGGCCGCTTCCACCGACGCGACCGTCGTGGCTTCGAATCCTTGGGCGATCGCGAGCGCCATGAACTGCTGAACATAGGGCACATTATCCAAATCGATCATGAGCAGGCGCGGCGGGGGCGGGGCCTCCTCGACGGCGCCAGCCAGCTTGGGAGACTCATCGAGCGCATGTCCTAAGGTGGTGACCAAGGTCTGCAGCTGTGAGCGTTGAGTCGGCGATAATCCCGTCTCTTGCTGCAACAGCTGTTCGATTTGCAGGGAGAGACGATACCCTTCCATCAGGCCAAAGGTCCCTAAGGTGCCCGCTAGGCTATGGGCCATCTGCTGCGCCTGCAGGCGTTGCTGCTCACTCAGCCTCTGGATCTGCAGCGTTTGCGTCACCTGCACCAGATAATTCCAGCGTTCCAAACTTTCCCCTTTGTGGGCCTTCCAGGTTTGGATCAGGCCATCTAAATAACGGGTCTGCCGCTCGATGTGAGTCGGGCGCGCCGCCGGTTGGGTAGCGGCCGGAATTAAAGCCCGAATCTTGAGGCGATACCCCAACCCATGCACGGTCTCGATTAAATCAGGGGGCGCGCCGGTCGCCTTGAGTTTGCGCCGCAACCCACGAATATGCGATCGCACCGTCGATTCGCTCGGAAATTCTTCCGATGACCAAATGCGATCGAGCAGGGTATCGGCACTAAAGACTTGATAGCTGTGACGCAGGAATAACTCTAGCAAGGAATATTCCTTGGCAGTAAGAGAGACCGGCTGGCCGTGATATGTCACCTGGCAGCTCACCGGATCCAGACACAAATCGCCCCAGCTCAAAAGCGGTGCCGAGTCAGTGAGGGTGCGCCGCAATAGCACCCGGATGCGCACCATGAGTTCTGCCAGATCAAAGGGCTTCACGACATAATCATCGGCCCCGGCTTCGAGGCCTTTGATTTTTTCAGTTTGTTGATCGCGGGCCGTCAGCAATAGAATCGGCACGCTAAAGCCTTCATGTCTCAGGCGTTTGCAGAGTTGAATGCCATCCAACTGCGGCAGCATCCAGTCCAAGATAATCAGGTCATAGTCAAAGGTTGAACTGTAGGCCCAGCCCGTTTCGCCATCGGCGACACGGTCAACGACGTAATTTTGGGCGGTGAGCTGTGGGGTGAGCAGCGCCACCAGCGCGTCATCATCTTCAACCAATAAAACTCTCATAGGCTTCTCTTAAATCGACCAGTCCAGCAGCTTCGCAACTTGGCTGGCCAGGGTTAACGGATTAAAGGGTTTGGTAATGACTCCCGCGACGCCAATCTTCTGAAACAGCCGTTTTTCGGACGTGCGGGTTTTGGCCGTTAATAAGATGACCGGAATTGCCTGAGTTTTCGGGTTATCATGTAGGCTTTTGAAGGTGGCAATACCGTCAATCTCAGGCATCATAACGTCTAATAAAATGGCGTCGGGCTGGCAGATAGCTGCCTGCCGAATCCCTTCCTGGCCAGAGGAAACGGTGATAGTTTTCCAGCTGGCTTCCATTTTTAGACTGAGGCTGACGACTTTTTGGATCGATTCTTCATCGTCAATCACGAGGACGCATTTGGTTGGCATAGCCTGCTTTTAGACTCAATCTGACAACATAAATGAATGCTTTTTCTATCGATGCGATTTTTTTGATCGCGGCGGCTTTTGGGATCGCGGGGGCATCGTTAATCCTGCAGATGCTGTTTGGGGCTTCGCCGTCACGGGCCTGGGGGCGGCCTGTAGCGGCACTGTGAAATAAAAACAGCTGCCTATGCCCAGCTGGCTTTCGGCCCAAATTTGACCGCCGTGTTGCTCCACGATTTTGCGGCAGATTGCGAGTCCCAAACCGGTACCGCCTTTTTTGCGCGAGTCCGAAGAATCGACCTGCTGAAAGCGCTCAAAAATGCTGTTGAGCTTGTCAGCGGGAATCCCTTGACCCCGATCTTCAACCGAGAAGAGAGCCAGTGCGGCGGGCGGGCGATCGCGGGGCACAAACCGCTCGGACGACTGCGGGGGGGAAACGGACTCAACGGTAGAGCGCACCGCGAGGCGAATTGGATTGCCCGGTGCCGAAAATTTAATGGCATTGCTCAGCAAGTTGGTGAGGGTTTGCACGATGTAGTCGGGGTCAGCCCAAATGGCAATGGGATCGGATTGGGTTTGAATCTCAATGTCATGTTCCTGCGCGATCGCCCCCATGGCTTCGGTCGCCTGTTCGATCAGATCTGCGGCATCGCAGACTTGGGCATCCATCGTGACTTCACCCGATTCGATGCGCTGCAAATCGAGGACGTTGTTAACCAGCCGCACGAGGCGATCGGTGTTTTCGTCAGCCACTTCAAGCATCTGCTGTCCTTCCGCCGACAGGTGGCCTAAGCGACCCGTGGCCATCAGCTTGAGCGAACCGTGAATGGAGGTGAGCGGAGTCCGCAGTTCGTGGCTGACGACCGCGATGAATTCATCTTTCATCCGTTCAATGGCTTTGCGATCGCTGATATCTGTCGTCAGAGCAAAAAATCCCTTCACCTGGGGAGCCGCTTCGCCGATCTCCTCTAAATGAGGCACATAGGCCACACTGACCGAATGACTACGTCCATCTTTGAGCATGAGTTCGCTCTCGTAGGTCACTGGCTGCCCCGTCAGGGCGGTGTCAATGTAAGGCTCGACGGCTCGATAATGAGCCGCCCCCATCACGGTTTTAATCGACTGGCCATAAATATCGGTGGGGGCCTGACCAAACCAGTGCTGATAGGCTTGGTTGTTAAAACGATAATGCTGCTGGCTATCGACATAGGCGATCAGCACCGGCAAATTGTTGGTAACCAAGCGTAATTGCTCTTCACTCTGCCGCAGCGCGGCTTCGATTTGCGTCCGCTCGCGAATCTCTTGGTGCAGGGCATCATTGGCTTGGGTGAGTTCAGCCGTGCGGAGCCGGACGCGTTCTTCCAAATATTCCAACATCTGCCCGTGGGACAGAGCGATACTAATTTGATCCGCCAGCTGTAGCAGTAGGTCTAGCTCAAACTCGCTCCATTGCCGGGGACTAGAACACTGATGGGCAATCAGCAATCCCCACAGCTGATGCGGGCGGGGGGTCTGACTGTGATTGGGTTCCGGCTGCAGGGGATGGATAATCGGCACAATCAGCTTCGATTGAATGCCCCACTGCTCGCTAAATTCCACTAAACAATCGGCCAAGCCACAATCGGGAGCATGGATATCGGCGATCGCCTGCACCCGCCCTTCGGCGTAGAGGGCTTGGTAATCCTCGGGAAACACTTCTTCCGGGAAGGAGAACCCGAGAACGGGGGGATAGGGGGGCACGACCGCTTCACTGATCGGTTGGCCGGTGCCGTCGGGCAAGACCTGATAAATCAACACGCGATCGGCATCGAGCAAGCGTTGCACTTCGTCAACTGTCGTTTGCAAAATCTCTTTGAGCTGCAGCGACTGGCGAATTTTGAGGGTAATTTCGGCGAGGAGTTGGGCGCGCTGGTGCTGACGTCGCAGTTCATCCTCATGAGTTGCGGCGTCAGCCGACGTCATCAGAACCGCAGTTTCGCTTCGGCGTCCCTCGCTGGAGCGCGCTGACCAAGCCTGCAAAAGCGTCGTCTGATGCAACACCCCAATCAACCGTTGGCGCTCATCGACCACGGGTAAATAGCTAATCTGATGATGCGCAAACTGCTCTAAAAAACCAGGGACGGCAGCCAGATCGGCGGACAAATCGGCCTGCGACACCGTGACAACGGGCCGAGTCATCACGTGCGACAGCCGCATACTCGCCCACTGGGCATTTTGCGCGATCGCTCGCAAGATATCTTGACGAGTGACAATACCTACCACCTGGCGGCGATACAGCACCAGCACGCAGGCTACACCGGAATGAGTAGATAGGCGATCGAGAATTTTGGGCAGCGAAGTCTGCCGCGAGGCGGTTAAGGACTGAGAGTCCATCACCTCATCCCAGAAAGGCAATTGGCAAACGGCAGATTCGAGCAAAGTTCTGGCGCTCAGAGGATATCCGGGAGGGATTCTGAGTCGATGTACTGCCCCCTCAATTTATGAGACAGCAAACAGAATTATTACGAGATTGTTTTGATTCTTTAATTTCTAGGCGATCACTGTAACGAAATCTTGCGCGACTAGCGGTGCCTTACGATGAGGGGGGCCCCCCAAGATTGGGGGTGATTGAAGAGTCTTCTCGGAGTCAGCTTCAACATCATTACTGGGCAAAACCCTTGGCATCCTGTCCTATCTAGCACAAGGCGATCAGCGCGGACTGACGACCCGCACTGTGGCCTGCCCCAAATAGGGCACATGGTCGCGCAGCTGACTTTCTGTAGCGTCAGCGATCGCCTGCCCGGCTTGAATGGTGCGATCGCCCGCCACCACAATATCAATTTCAGCCTGTAGCCGATGCCCCAGCCACCGGGCCCGGATACTGGCCACCGCTTCAATGTCGGCAGTATGTTCCACCGCATGATGTAGCGTCTCGATGACCGCCGGTTCCACCCCGTCAAGCAGGCGCGTAAAAATGGTTTGCCCCGACTCCCAGACGATTTTGAGCAGCAGCGCCGTGATCACCAAACCAATGACTGGATCGGCCCAGGCATAGCCCCAAGCCACCCCGATCGCACTCACTAAGACCGCCAAACTTACCCAGCCATCCGCCATTGCGTGTTTGCCATCAGCGATCAAAGCGGCGCTGTTGATCTCTTGCCCCACCTTCATGCGAAAGAGGGCTACCAGCTCATTCCCGACAAAGCCGATTAGGGCGGCGATCACCAAAGCACCCAAATGATCAATCGGCTGGGGATGATAGAAGCGATCGATCGACTCATAGGCAGTCACCAAAGCACTGAGCAAGACGACCGTCACCACGGCGACCCCAGCCAGGTCTTCTAACCGCCCGTAGCCATAGGCAAAGCGCGCCGTAGCGGGTCGTCGCCCCACGATAAATGCCACACCCAGCGGTAGCGCCGTCAGGGCATCACCCACGTTATGAATCAGGTCAGCCAGCAGCGCCACACTCCCCGAGAGGCTAAACACGATCGCCTGTAGCACCGAGGTAATGAGCAAGCCTACTAAAGACCACTGCACCGCCCACAGGCCGCGAGCCGACGTGGCGATTGTGGGGTCAATCGCGCCGTGGGTATGGCTGTGACCGTCGTGATCATGAGTGTGTGAATGAGCCGCCGGTGATAAATCAGAAAGCTGGGCCATAACAGTGAACGACTAAAAACGAGATGACAGGGCAATTCTGGCAGGATCACCTAAACACCGCCCGGCACCATGCCTCGATCAGATAGCGCATAAGGACAAATCGAGCGGCTTGAGGTCAGTCTACGATAACTGCCGTGTCAAGCGGTGTGATCGCGCCTGGGTCTTTCCCCATTTTGAAATAGCTGACAGTCAACCACCTCAGCCCTAAACACGGATTTGACCAGTCCGCCAAAGTACCATCCCTTAGAATTGCAGTAGGTGCGATCATTGATCAGCTGTTCGCGCTGGATCAGCCCTCAGAAAATTCTTGAAGAATAGACAAAACGGTTCGGTCACGGCCCCGCTACGGAGCCTCTAGGAATACACGGCAGAAGTCAGACGACCCCGATCGTTTCTCTGCCCCCTTGCCCCCCTGTCCCTAGCCATCAGCAAGAGTTGGTGAAATCACGCCGCAGTCTACTAGAGCCCGGATGACCGCACACTGTAGGCGATTTCTTCAATCGGTAAATCGCTGCTGTCCCAATCGCTATAGCGCACCTGTAGTCGCCGTTCTCCGGCATAGTCAACTAGCTTACCGCCATATTTTTTAGCCTCAGTGCCAAAGCTTTGAATCCGCACTTTGCCGTTGAAGACGGTGGCCCGGGCGAGATAAATCACCAGGTCATCGCGAGAGGGACGATTGACAGTAGTACTGGCGGTGAGGTGGGCCAGGCCCCGCTCGTCTAATTCATGCGATAGCGCCAGAGCAGTGTTGCGAATGCCGCGAATGGCGACGATACTGGCCGCGACGGCCATCGTGATATCCACGCCATCATCGGTCAAAATCTGCTGGCTCGACAAATACTGAAAGTTCCGTTCACCCAAGTCGCTGCGAATGCGGCGGTGAATCAGATTCTCGGGATGGTAAGCCTTCAGAGCACCGACGATCGCCCCACAGGCATCACGGGGCTCACGCCAGGGCGATTCACGGGTTTTGCCATAGACCTGCTTGCCGTTTTCGCGCAGGCGACCGACGTGGGTTTTCAGGTCGATCGCCACCAGTGAAATCGACTGGGCATTGCCTTCATAAACTCGCCGTTTGAGCGCTTCGTCTAGCTCGTGAGCGACAGTGACATGGGCCAGGGTCGCCCCGTTATCGGTGCCGCCTCCCGCCGGGAAAAAGGCCTCTAGCTTCAGTTCGCCAATTTCTGACAGCGTGGCAAATCGCGAGGCCACGACGTCGCGATAGCGCTTGGTTGCTTCGCCCTGGTGAATGCGATCGCCGCAGTTGGTGTAGGCCAGAGTCGTCACCACGCTGGGCAGGCGCATGTCAGCACCACAGGCTTTGACATCAGTTCGGCTCGCTGCCGCAAACTGCAGTTCATCTCGCAGCAACTGCAAACCGTTAATCAACGCGTAGCGATCGCTGACAATCTCATTCAGATAATTGTGATAGGCATTGCGCTCCATCCCAAAACTTGCCCCTAACTGCCAAAAGCGTTCGAGGCGTTTTTCGGTGGGAGCTGAATCAAAGGGGGTCGTCATGACATCAAACCCTTCTGGTGAGAGGACGCGCTTTGATGGCGCTGGCCACTTTGCTGAGGACACCTAGGAGCGCTCTGAACCTGAGCGCATCAGCAAAGTGACTCCGCAGTCTTGTCCTAACCGGACTGGCGACTGCTATATCATGCCACTCCAGCTGGATTGTAGCGGGCCAATGAAACGAATGAAATGAAAACGAAATCAAAAATTATCGCTCATACCCAATTCGCTCCTGTTGCCCACAGATCATCACTGCCGAGAGCATTCTAGATATCTCAGGAAAGCTGATTGGGTGGGCTAATGAACTCGCCTTCCATCGCCGTTCGACGGTATACTCCGAGGCGACGATCGGGATTATGCAGGAGAGAATTCATGGCAGAATCTCAGCTGGCGGTAGTGGTGCTGGCAGCCGGAAAAGGTACGCGGATGAAGTCAGCATTGCCCAAGGTATTGCATCCGCTGGGAGGGCGATCGCTGGTGGAATGTGTGCTCGATAGCCTTAGCGAGGTGAAACCATTGCGGCGATTGGTCGTCGTCGGCTACGAAGCCGATCAGGTCAGAACGGCCCTCAGTCATCTTGAGGACGTCACCTTTGTCGAGCAAACCGAGCAGTTGGGCACCGGCCATGCTGTACAGCAGGTCTTACCTTCACTCACGGATTTCGACGGCGATGTGCTCGTGCTGAATGGCGATGTGCCGCTGCTGCGTCCCGCCACCCTACGGCACATGATCGAGGTTCATCAGTCTCGGCAGAACGAAGCAACGCTGTTGACCGCGCAGTTTCTTGATCCCACTGGTTATGGGCGCGTGTTTTGCAACGATGACGATGTCGTGACGGAAATCATTGAGCATCGCGACTGCACCGAAGCCCAGCGCCAAAACCGGCGCATCAACGCCGGGGTGTATTGCTTCAAGTGGTCGGCCCTGGCGCAGATTTTGCCCCACCTCAAAGCGGACAACGATCAACAAGAGTATTACCTCACCGACGTGGTCAAGGATCTCTCACCGGTGAGAGCGGTCGACGTTGACGATGGGCAAGAGATTCAAGGCATCAACAATCGTAAGCAGCTGTCTGAAGCCTATAGCATTTTGCAAGACCGCATCAAAGATGAGTGGATGGCCGCTGGTGTAACGTTTCTAGAGCCTGATAGCACCACTGTCGATGTCACGGTGCACATTGAGCCCGATGTCATCATCGAGCCGCAAACTCACCTGCGCGGTCAAACCGTGATCGGCACCGGTAGTCGCATCGGCCCTGGCAGCCTGATTGAGAACACAGTGATTGGCCGCGACGCGACCATCCTCTATTCCACGCTGTCAGACAGTCAGGTCGGTGATGGGGTGCGAGTGGGGCCTTATGCCCATCTCAGAGGACAGGCGGTCATCGGCGATCGCTGCCGCATTGGCAACTTTGTGGAAATCAAGAAATCAACGCTGGGCGATCGCGTCAACGTGGCTCACCTCTCCTATCTCGGGGACGCTACCCTGGGCAATCAGGTCAATGTCGGTGCCGGCACCATTACCGCCAATTATGACGGCGTTAAAAAACATCCCACGGTGATCGGCGATCGCACGAAAACCGGCTCAAACAGCGTTCTGGTAGCTCCAGTCACGCTAGGGGCTGACGTCACCGTCGCCGCTGGCTCCGTCGTCACCAAAGACGTGGACGATGATTGCCTTGTCGTCGCCCGAGCCGAACAAAATACCCGGCCTGGTTGGCGCTCAAAACGATATCCTGCCCAGGATGAGGCAAACCACACTTAACCCCCTCCCCGCACAGGCGAGGCACGCTCAATACCACCCCATGTGTACGGGCGAGGCACGCTCGCAACATCGTTCTGGCAATGTTCAAAAATCACTTCGAGCGTGCCTCGCCCCTCCGATTCCTGCACCCCTCCGATTCTTGCACCCCTGCGATTCCTGCACGCTTTCTCCCCTAATCCTCACCCTTTCTTCCCCTATGCTCCAGGCCGTATTGTTCGACCTTGATGGCACCCTGGCCAACACCGACCCCATCCACCTCGAAGTTTGGCGAGAAATTCTCGAACCCCACGGCTACACCGTCGATGACGCTTTTTTTAAGCAAAAGATTAGCGGTCGCCTCAACGAGCACCTAATCAAGGAACTCCTGCCGCAACTGTCTCCTGAGGAGGGTGAAAAACTGGGGATCGATAAAGAAGCCTGGTTTCGTGATTTAGCGGCCAACTCACTCACTCGAATGCCCGGATTTGACCAGCTCTACGACTGGCTCAAAGGCCAGGGTCTGAAAACCGCCGTGGTCACCAACGCCCCTCGCGCCAATGCCGAATTTGTACTGCAGGTGCTGACCCTCGATACAGCCTTCGACTTTGTCCTAATTGCCGGTGACCTGCCCCGCAGCAAGCCCGATCCTCTGCCCTATCAAACGGCGCTGGATCGGCTGGGCATCGTGGCTGAGAGGGCGATCGTGTTTGAGGATTCACACACCGGCATTCAATCAGCGGTGGCGGCTCACATCCCGAGCGTCGGCGTAGCTTCGACCCACGATCCCGACGTGCTTTACGGCTATGGAGCCAGTCTCGTGATTGACCAGTTCGCCGACGAGCGGCTGCAAACCTTCGGCTTACTGGTCTAACGAGACGCCGCACCTACCACAGTGTCCGCTCCGCTCAACGAGACTTCGGTTAATCATCCCAAAGGTTAGCGAGCGTGTAAGGGCCATCTTCAACCACCCAGATGGTGCCATCCACATAGCGCCGATGGCGATCGAGGGCGGCAATCTGCTGGATATCGGTGGCTGAGAGCGTGACATCGGCGGCGGCCAAATTTTGCTCTAGCCGACCAGGGTTGATCGACTTGGGAATGACCGCCGTGCCTCGGTGAATCGCCCAGCTGATCAAAACCTGTGCTGGGGTGACGCCATGCTGGGCCGCGATCGCCCCAATAATCGGCTCTTCCAACAAAACGGGTTCGTCCGATTGCTTGAGAGAAGCGGGCCGATCAGCCGAGCCCAAGGGCGAATAGGCCGTCAAAAAAACGTTGTTTTCTTGGCTAAACTGCCACAAGGCTGGCTGTTGCAGATAGGGATGTAGCTCGACTTGGTTCATCTCAGGTGCCCTATCAGCCGTGGTCAAGAGGGACTTGAGTTTGGCCACGCTACAGTTCGAAACGCCAATATGGCGGGTCAGCCCCTGAGTTACCAGGGCTTCCATCGCTTGCCAGGTGGTCGCGATCGGCAACTGGTCTAGACCAATCAGTTTCTCTTTCGACAGTGGAAACCCTTCTCCTCGTTTGATCACAACGGGCCAGTGCATCAAATACAGGTCTAAATAGTCCAGCTGCAAATCTGACAAAGTCTTCTGGAGGGCGGGTTGCACATCTTCAGGTGCATGGGAGTCATTCCAGAGCTTGGAGGTAATCCATAAATCTTGACGGGTGACCAGGCCGGCCTGAAACGATTCAGCCAACGCTTGGCCGATCTCCGCTTCATTGCCGTAAATCAACGCACAGTCGATATGACGGTAACCAAGACGAAGGGCGGTTTTAACCGCTTCGTAAACTTCACCAGGGGGCGACTTCCAAGTTCCCAACCCCAGTATCGGCATTTCGTCACCGTTGCTGAACTGCAGCATTTTCATGGGCTTTCTCACAGGGAAATGACAACGTTAAATTCAATGGCGGCAGCGAACCCGATTGTCAGTGGCCGCAGACACCGACCGAGCCGGGGGTACGGGCGACTAGGGGAAAGCGCTACGACGCACTGGAGCCGACGAGAATGGTTCCCCCTTTAGCGATCAAGGCGTATCGGGTGCTGATTGTTCAACTCCATGGCGAGGAAATAAAGGCTTCCGGAGCAGGAGGCGTGACGGCTGGATATTGAGCAGAGAGAACAGCGACGGTTCGATTCGATGCACCTGATACCCCATATTTTGGTACAGCAGTCGAGCCCGATTGTTGTCAGCCATCACGTGTAAATAAAGCTCTCGAAAGCCCCAATCAAGAGACAGGTGCTCTGCGGCCTTAAGCAGTTGGCGGGCCACCCCTTGGCGACGATACCCGGCTTGCACCGCCAGGTTTGAAAGATACACCTGACGAGGACGGTTGAAATGCCATAGCTCTGGTTGACGGCAGGCAATCTCAACGGTGCCAACGACCCGGCAATCTTGATGGTCAGGTGCGATCGCAGTCAAACATCGATAATGGGTATGGTTGGCCTGCAAGCGCTGCTTGAGATCTTCGTGAATGCTCAAGCGAAACAAGGGATAGAACCAGCGCTGCCACCCTAAGGGCGGGTAAAAGCTGGTCGCCAACACATCAGTCACCTGCGGCAAGTCAGTCAGCCGGGCGGGCCGCACGTGACATGAAATAGATTCAAACTCAACGGATATGGACACTGGAACCCAAATTGGTAGAGGGGCCAACGTGTTTGTCACGAAGGGAATGGGCACTATTGAGGTGCACTCGTCTTACTTAACGGGCACAATGGTCAGTGTAACCTTCTTGTCGGAATATTTTGACTAGCAGGATTACGGGTTGGGATACTTTTGGCGGATGAATCAGCTCCAGTTTCAACGGAGAGGCTCTGAGTCAAGATCCACACCCCCAACCAAGCTGCCGCTGGTCGCTAAGCGATTAAGACCCTGGGTGCAATAATCAGCCTCAGGTCAAAACCATCCTGGCAATGGCGATGGCACCGAGCCTGGGAAAAATCCCGAGGTCATCACCTCGGATTTGCCCAGTCATCGGGAACAGCCATCAGGATAGCAAATAGGGCATGCTGTTCTCGCATTTGCAGTGTTTGATCCTCTATGAAAAGCAGTAAAGTGCATAGACAGTGGCATTGACCACATTCGGAACATCCGACGGCAACGTCAAATTGATCAGGGATTGCAGTACAACGCATAGGGTCAAATATCTTTCATTGGGTATTTAGGGTTGTCTAGCACGCAGCGTCAAGAAAAAGCTCACAAGCCAACGTTGCTGGTCGTTGATGACGAACCAGACAACCTTGATTTGCTGTATCGAACGTTTTACAAGCAATTCAAGGATTTACGGGCAGAAAGTGGGCATGCGGCTTTAGGGGTTTTAGAAACGCACCCTGACATTGCCGTGATCATCTCTGATCAGCGGATGCCGGGGATGAGCGGGACGGAATTTTTGCGTCAGACAGCGGTTCAACATCCCAACATCATGCGCATCATTTTGACGGGGTACACCGATGTCGAAGATTTGGTGGGGGCGATCAATCAGGGCAAAGTTTTTAAGTATGTGACGAAGCCCTGGGAAGCCGACGATCTCAAAATGGTCGTCACCCAAGCCTTAGAAGCGCATCAGATTCTGCGATCGCGGACGGAAGAACTGCAGCGGGTTTTGCAGCAAGAGACCTTGCTCAACACGATCACTAATACGATTCGCGGGGCGGCCACTGCCCAAGCGATGATGCAGACGATTGTTGAAACCGTAGGCGTCTATACTGGGGCCGATGTAGGTGTACTTCAGCCTGTCGCCGATACAGCCGCCGCCGTGACCGCAACAGTGTACCGAGCGACTGAATCAGCGGTGTCCGCTGACACCTTGTCACAGTGGCAGTCACATCTAGTCTGGGACGTGACTGAGGTGATAGTGGTTACCCCCGACGATGTAGCCACTTGGCCAGACCAATCAGCGGCCCTCGCGGCCTGTAATGCTCTTAATATTCAGTCATCACTGCTCGTGCCGCTGACGAGTCAGCAAAAGACGTTAGCAGTCTTAGCGCTGCACCATTGCGATGAAGGGAAAGACTGGCAGGCCAGCGAAAAGCAACTTTTAAAGACGGTTGTCGATCAGGCTGTCCTCGCCCTTTCACAAGCTATCTCTCATGAGCAAGTGCAGGCGTTAGCGCGCCGTGAGCAGCTGTTAAACACGGTCACCCAAGCGATTCGCTCAAGCTTAGAACCACAGTCAATTTTTGCGGCGATTACCCGCGAACTCGGTCAGGTGTTGGAGGTCGATAGCTGTGTCTTGTCGTTGTGGACGGCCCAAGACGATTACATGCAGTGTGTCGGGCTTTACGAACGCCATGCCGTAGCAGACCAGATGATCGCCGAGTCTGACGAATCGGTGCTCGATGCATTGCCGCGATCCGATACGCCGATTGGTCACAATCCAGTGTTGCAAGAGTTACTAGTGACTCAGCAGCCTATCACCATCAACGATCTCAACCATCACCCTGAGATGAGCATTCAAGATCACGCCCGTTCTGGGGCGCGATCGCTTTTAGTGGTGCCGCTCATTGCTGAAGGAAAAATCATCGGCAGCATTTCCCTCCGGCATATCTACCAGCCGCATTTATGGAGTCAAGATGAGGTCACGCTAGCCCAGTCGGTCGCCGTGCAGGCCGCGATCGCGGTGCAGCAGTCTCGCCTCTATCAAAAGACCCGCGAGCAAACCGAACAGCTCATGCTGCTTGATCGTCAAAAGACGGAATTCTTTCAAAACATCTCCCACGAGTTTCGCACCCCGCTAACGCTGACGCTCGGCCCGTTAGAAGCGGCCGTTGATCAGGGCCAAGGCCTGGATTATGCCCAGTCGGAGGTGGCGCTGCGCAATGCTCGCCGACTGTTGCGCTTAGTCAACCAACTGCTAGATTTACAACGCCTCGATGCCGGACGGATGCAGCCGACGTTTCGTCCCGTCAACCCCGAAGCGTTTGTCGACGACATCGTCACGGCCTTCCGCCCCTACTGCGATCGTAAAGGGTTGAGCTTGGTTTCGCAGCTCTCCCCTTGTCCCACCCTCTTTCTTGATCTCGAAAAGTTTGACAAGGTACTTTACAACCTGCTGTCTAATGCAGTGAAATTCACGCCAGAGGGTGGCACCATCACCGTCACCCTGACCCCTGAGGACGAGCAGTGCATGTTGACCGTCGCTGACACCGGTCAGGGCATTCGCGAAGATCAGCTGCCCTATTTGTTTGAGCGCTTTCGACAGGCCGACGGCTCGGCCAATCGCCGCCATGAAGGCACTGGCTTAGGCCTGTCTTTGGTACAAGAACTGGTCTCCCTACACCACGGCCAAATTGCCGTGGAATCGGTCTACGGCAAAGGTACGACCTTTCGGGTCGTATTGCCGGTGGGTCGCCAGCACCTCCCCGATGAGCAAGTGGTTGACCACTCGATTCGCGCTGAGACGAGTCGAGCCACTATCGAATTAGCGGACATTTTGACCCCGATGGATGCCCAGATGAACATCCAACCCGCATTGGTTGCGAATCCGTCTCAAGGCATAGATACAACTGATACTGCGACGTCTCACATCTTGGTGGTAGACGATAATAGCGATTTGCGGGCCTATATTTCCAGTGTGCTACAGCGGCAGGGATATCAGGTGCGTACGGCTCACAATGGCGTCATGGCCCTAGAGATGATCGCGACCGAACAACCGCATCTCATCTTGACTGACCTGATGATGCCTGGGATGTCGGGCTTAGAGCTCTTGCAAGAGATCCGCCAGGATGAGCGGTTAAGCAGCACTCCCGTGATTTTATTGACCGCAAAAGTTGATGATGAGACTCGCATTGAAGGGGTAGAGCAAGGTGCAGATGCTTACCTCGGCAAGCCCTTTAACGATCGCGAGCTGTTGGCTGAGGTGCGCAACCTGTTGGCCTTGAAAATGAATGAGCAAAAGGTTAAAGACCTCAATCAGTATTTAACCGAATCTGTCTTGCGCCGATTTTTGCCAGCCTCGCTGGTCAGCAAAGCAGCGGCGGGCGATCTGCAGCTGGCTCTGCAGCCCGAGCCGCGTTTAATCACCGTTTTGTTCAGCGATATTGTCGGCTTCACCCCGTTATCTGACCAGCTCGGGGCGCGTCGCTTAGCGCAACTGTTGAACGAATATTTGAACGCCATGACCGAGGCCATTTTTGCGAATGGCGGCACCGTTGACAAATTCATGGGAGATGGTGTTCTGGCCCTGTTTGGTGCCCCTGAAGATTTGCCACCGAAAGAGCAGGCCAAACGAGCAATCGCCGCCGTGCATCACATGCATGATGCCCTGACCAAGTTGAATCAAAAATGGCGACTGCAAGACATTCCCGAAATTCGCGTTCGCTATGGCATCCACCAAGGCGATGCCGTCGTAGGCATGTTTGGCGGGGAAGTGCGGGCTGACTACACCGCGATCGGGCCCTGTGTTAACATCGCCTCTCGCTTACAAGAGGTTGCTGACCCCAACGGCGTCTTAGTTTCGTGGACGCTGGCTCAGCATCTGTCACCAGAAACGCTTTTAGACAGTCGTTTAGTCAAGCTGCGCGGCCTCACCACACCGCTGAAAGTCTGCAGCATCACGCTTGGACCGAAATTTTAGTCCCGGCAGGCGAACGCGGGCGGCTTTAGCGGAGCATTAAACTAATGGAGTGATGACTTTGTTTGACGGAGTACATGGGGCTGAGTAGTTATCGGACTCCTCGTTGGGTATGGGTAACGAGCGCTATTGTGGCCGCACTGTTGCACGCGGCGGCGGTCTATGGGGCGATCGCAGTCTGGCAAAATCGCCGCAGCGCTGTGCCCCCAGGGCCGATTAGTGTGATTGCCCTACCGGTGGGAACTGAGACCGCATTAGAGCCAACTCCGCCCCCCACAGCCGGTGCACCAGCAGATACGCAACCGGCACTCTCGGAATCTAATACGACGCAGCGTCCCTTTGAACCAGTCGCACCCACGACAGCTTCTCCGGAATCGAGACCGGTAGCCCGGCCAACTCAGCCAGCGCTCCCCCCAGTCACCCCCAATGCGCCAGCACCCTCTCCCGCGCCTGTGACGCCCGTTGCACCGAATGCGCCGAGTACCGGTTCTGAGGTTGTCCCGCCCGTTCAGCCGGAATCACCCGGTGAGGTCGCACCGTCTGTCCCAGTGCCCCCTTCAGGAGGTTCACCCACAGAAGAGACCGGGATCGCAGCGTCTTGGCGGTCTGAGATCGCGCCAGGGGGCGGCTCGGTGATCCATGACATGCCTCCCCAGTTGCCTGCAACTTGGCCAGCATCGGTCACAGCATTGGTCACTAACGCTGGCTGCGCGTCTGGAGTCAGTTCCGGCATGTCAGTCACCATAACGCTGTGGCCCATCATCGAGGCCAATGGGCAAATTTCTGAGTTTATTCCACGGGTGGCGGAAAACGCTGGCAACGAGGCACTAGTCAGCTGCATTCAAGCGCTGCGATCGCAGATGCCCCCTTTGACTCCGGCCCAAGACGGCGGGACGGCGATCGCCTCTGATGAGATTCTGATCATCCTTGAGATTCGCAGCACACCATAATGCTGGTAGCGATGGTTGTCTCAACGAGCACCACGAACGAGCCTTGTAGCAGAATGCCCTGCGGGAAGGGCAAGGCCCTACGGCATGAAGAAGTCGGAAGTCAGAATTAAAAAGCTGATCGGAGAGTAATTTCAGGCATTGGGGGTGACCTGATCAAACGGCGGCTTGCTATACCGATTCTCTGAAACCGGACTACAGATCTGGCTCCCCGGCCCCTCACCTCCCCGGCGTAGCCAAAATGACCTCGGGAATCCGCTCCCTGACCATGAGGATCAGGCAACATCAGTTTGCTCTGCCACAGCCTGATGCCGACGCCGATAGCGCTGCCCCAACCATCCACCGAGCACAAAAATGCCGACGTAGGGGCTGAAGACTAACAGCCACAGCGTCAACTGCAGCAAACTTACACCCACGGTTTTGGCAGAACTGGTCGCGGTTTGCCAGGTTTGACCGAGGGTTTCACCCACGGGCGAGGTCGTTGGGGCCAGCGGTTGAGTACTGCCCAAAGAGAGAGAAATGGTGGAATAAGCTACTCGGCTTTGGAGAGCCTTGAGCTGAGCATCTTGGCGCTCGATCGCTTCTCTGATGGTGCTGAGTTCGCGACTGACTTCAAGGACATCGGGAATGGAACCAGAGCGTTCCATGATTTCCAACAGAGCTTCTTCTGACTTGCGTAGGTTACGTACTCGGGCCTGCAAATCGACGAGTTGAGCAGCAACGTCTTCGGCGGATATCGATTGCTCGGCGACATCACCTAAGTTCCGCAGGGCTTCTAACGTATTGTCTAAATTGCCTTGAGGTACCCGTATCTGCAAGCTGACCTGGCGTGGCTGGGTCGCCTGATTTTCCTGGTCGGATAGGGATAGCAAGTCGCCTTGGTTTTCAGCGAGGATGCTGGAAATAGCTTGCACTGCTTCCTCAACATTGGCCAGCTCAATGCGTAGGGAGGCGTTTTTGATGAGCTGAGGCGAGTGCTGTAGGTTGGGCGTGGGAATAGATGAGCTGCGATCGCCGGCACTTTCCCCAGCGGCAGCACTATCAGCTGGCGCTGAGACGATGGCCTCTTGGGTAGCCATTTCAGTACCGGTTGGGGCGCTGCTGCATCCCACAAGCGCCGCTAAGCTTAAAAACCCTGTGAGGGCAGCAAGGCGGAAGTTGATGGAAGCCGGTTTCATAGTCATAATGCTCACTTTCCAACTGACGTAGGTCTAGTATGAAAAATGAGCATCCGATGGGGGACTGAGTTGCGAGAATTGAAACCAGCGTAAGAATTAATAGGCGAGGGTCTCTAACGTTTCCCGTAGATAGAGACGAACTTGTTTATCCAGCGATGACGCTGTCAAGGATGCAGATTGTTGTTGTTTCCAGCCTTTGAAGCCAGAGCTGCCTGCGATCGCTTCCCTGAGATTGGCCCAAGTTGTGCTGTCTTCAGAGGCGTCACGCGTCTTTGCCGAAGAGAACTGGGTCATGAGTGCTGCCATAGTGTGAGAACAAAGGAGGGCTTTGAGCAAGAGCCTATACTCTCTCAAAGCATTACCAGGATAGCGCACGGGTTTAGCGACCGAGTGTAGGAACCACCACACTTTGGGCAGAATCTGCAGCGATACGCCCCACGGCTTGAGCATCTGTTCATACCTCCTGGATAGTCGCTGAGGGATTATCCGCTTAAATTTAACGCTGGCCCCTTTGCTTAGAACATCTATAGCAGCATACCCTTCGGGAAGGGCAAGGCCCTACAGCATGCAGAAGTCGGAAGTCAGAATTAAAAAGCTTATTTTATGGTGATTGCAGACATTGGGGTGACCTGATCGAACGGCGGCTTGCGATAGGAGCACTCTGATTCTTAGCACATCAGCAAAGTGGCTCTGCAGTCTTGTTCTAACCGGACTGGCGAATGCCATAACACCACAGTCCAGAAGACCCTGCCCGTCAGGCTTGAGTCTTATCCCACCTTGATGGTCAAAACGCTATCTTGGCAACGCCTCAAGATTCTTGGGAAAAAACAGAAGCCTTAGCATCATCCGTGGAGGAAGCTGTTCGTGTATCTGGAGGCGCATGGCGATCGATCTCATCGCTAGCGGTCGTGTCGGCTGGCATGACTGAATCATCTTTTTCCACCCTGCTCTGTTCAGATCGATCGCCCACTGTGGAGAGGTCTGAGATTTCTAAAATTCCTGCAGAACCAAAAGCATGATCTTCAGGATCTTCAGGATCTTCCGCATCAGGCCCCGCATCAGGCTCTACTGGTGAGTCAACTGTGATGTCTTGAGCCAACGACTCTGAGTCCGATGAAGCTGGGACAGCCTCAGGTTCATCGGCCAGAGGGGGATCTGGCAAACTCGGTAGAGTATCAGGAATTAAGGTACTCGCCGATTCGTCAGCAGCCGTTTCCGCCAAATCGAATTGGCTGTCATCTTGCGCATCGGTTAATGATTGAAGATGGCTGGATGTCGACAATGGGTCGGTCTCACTCTCGTCATCGAGGAAATCAGCAGCTCCCATAGCAGTCATTGAGGGCTCGTCTGAAGTCGTGGAGGTGTCGGCCAGTGAGGGAGTCGGCATCATGATCTCATTGGCCGACTCTGAAGGTGAGAGATCAGAGAATCCCGCATCGGCGATCGCTGCTGCCGATAGGGTATCCGTCTCACTCTCGTCGTCGAGGAGATCAGCGGTTTCCACAGCGATCGTTGAGGCGTCGTCTGAGGTCGGTGGGGTATCCACGGGGGAGGAAGTCGGTGCCGTGGTCTCGTCGAGTGACTCTGGAGGTGAGGGACTAGAAGGCGCTGCTTCTGTGACCGCCGACTCAGATGTTGACATCGCCGTGGCCGCTGGAGCCGATGTTGTGGATGGAGCGGTTTCGGAAACGGGTGACCCCTCTGCCGGAATCAAGTCAGGGAGAATACTTTCTAACCGCAGCCCCACGACCATGAATTTTTTCAGGATGGCAGCTGACTCGAAGGGCTCAGTGTTTTGGCAGGTCGTGGGTGAAGCCAACAGTAAAGGAATCACGGTCACCGGTACCTGCACAAACAGATTGGCGCAGACGAAGGAAATCGCCGCGATCGCCCAGCCAGTCGTGCGAGATTTTGCAGCAAAGGGGGTCATATCGGCCGTGATCGGCGCGAGCTGATAAAGCCAGTACAGCCCAAACAAAAGCGCGATCGCGCTCAAGATCACCAGCAGTCGACTGACCAGGGTGCGCTGTAGTGAGAGCAAGCGTCGCCGCTCAACCGACAGCTGATCGGGGCGCAGGGCAAATCCAGGCACACTAAAAATGTAAAAAGGTCGCTGTAGCTGCATCCACAGAATGGGCAGCGTACCCACTAATCCCAGAGTGATCAGTTCCAAACCTGGAGAGACCACTGGATCTCCCACCGCGAGCCCTGCCAAACAGATATCCAACCAGAGCGGCAAGGTCGCCAAGCCAGCTAGATGTATCCAAAGGTAGGGATCACGGCGAGGAGGAGTCATGGCATGGGTTAAACAGGTGACAACTTGCGACGTTGGGTGACCAGCTTAAAGGCTTGAATGATGTCGCCTTCTTTCCAGCCGTTGAAGTTGTCTACCCCGATGCCACATTCAAAGCCTGCGGCCACTTCTTTGACGTCATCTTTCATCCGCTTGAGGGAGTCTAGATTGCCTTCATAGGCCGCTTCACTCCCCCGTTGAACCCGAATGCGGCAGTTGCGCGTGACCTTACCAGACAACACATAACACCCGGCAACGGTGCCTTTGCGAACGGGGAAGACCGCTCGAACTTCGACTTCGCCTAAGGGTTCTTCGACCAGTTCGGGTTCCAGTAAACCTTCCATGGCGCCTTGAATATCATCCAGCAGGTTGTAGATGATGTCGTAGTCGCGGACGTCAACGCCTTGACGATCAGCAGCTTGGCGAGCGCCCGGGGCCAGGGTGGTATTAAAGCCAATCAGAACCGCGTTACTCGCAGCGGCTAAATCAACATCCGTTTCACTGATTTCGCCCGGTGCCCCAAGCAGGACTCGGATTTGCACTTCATTTTGCGGCAGTTGCTGCAGCGCCGCCAAAATCGCCTCAATCGAACCCTGCACATCCCCTTTGAGGATGATATTGAGTTCTTTAAGGTCGCCCTCTTGAGCTTGGGCAGAAAGGCTGCTTAACGTCACCCGACGAGAGGCCATGGCCTGCTGTAAACGGGAACGTCGCTGTTCGTCAGAGCGAGAATCGGCAATGCTGCGGGCTTCGCGCTCATCGGCAAAGACCTCAAATTCATCGCCCGCTGCCGGGACATCGTTGAGACCCAGCACCTCAACAGCAAACGAAGGCGTAGCTGCGGCTACGCGATCGCCGCGATCGTCAATCATGGCCCTAACCTTGCCGAAGACCGAACCGGCAACCACGCTATCGCCGACTCTGAGGGTGCCATTTTGCACCAGCAGTGAAGCGACGGGACCACGGGCTTTATCAAGGTTGGCCTCAATAATGGTGCCTTTGGCTAAGCTATCCGGGTTGGCATGTAAATCTTCCACCTCAGAGACGAGCAAGAGCATTTCCAACAGGGTGTCCAGATTCTCACCATTGATGGCACTAACCGGCACCACAATGGTCTCACCGCCCCATTCTTCAGGCACTAAGCCGTGCTCCATGAGTTCTTGCTTGACCCGGTCAGGTTGGGCTGTTTCTTTATCGATCTTGTTGACCGCGACCACAATGGGCACTTCAGCCGCTCTAGCGTGACTGATAGCCTCAATCGTTTGAGGCCGCACCCCGTCGTCCGCCGCGACCACCAAAATGGCAATATCGGTGACTCGCGTACCGCGTGCCCGCATCGCCGTAAAGGCTTCGTGGCCAGGCGTGTCTAGAAAGACGATTTGCTGTTCACCGCCATCATGTTCCACATCAACGTGATAGGCACCGATGTGCTGGGTGATGCCACCCGCCTCGCCTTGAGCAACTTTCGTTTTACGAATGGAGTCAAGCAGAGTGGTTTTACCGTGGTCAACGTGCCCCATGATGGTGACGACGGGCGGTCGCTTAGAGAGATGCTCTAAGTCATGAGCGGTCAACATTTCGGTAACTTTTTTCGCTTCCGATTCGACCTCGGCAGTTTCCACCAAAATTTCGAACTCTTCCGCCACCATCTTGGCAGTGTCGATGTCCAAGGTTTGGTTGATGTTCGTCGCAATGCCCTTGAAGAACAGCAGCTTGATGATCTCGGTTTCGGGCACCTTGATCACGCTTGCCAGCTCATGCACCGATAGCCCAGTGGTCAACGTGACCATTTCTGGTCGCTCGGGCTCTTCGTTTTGATTGCGGCGCTCGCGGCGTTGATTACGGCTGCTTTCACCGCGCTGCTGCGGTGGCTTGTGGGACTTGGGCGTGCTGGGCGGCGTTGGACTAGACTTGGATTTCGGCTTGGGTGGACGGGCGATCGACACGCTGAGGGCAGCAGTCGCCCCGTTGTCATTCAGGTCACCCGTGACCTCGTCAATATCCGCCAGGATGTCTTCTTCCTGATGCTTCAGGAGATCATGACCCCGCCGCTTCGTTTTGGCCTTGGTGGTCTTTTGTTGTTCTTGCTCGTCTTCTTCGCGCTCTTTCCCTTTGCGTTTTTGGCGAGGCGGTGACGGCCGTCGCAAAATGGGTTCTTCAACCACATCGCCCGGTACGGCAGCGGTATCATCTTCATCCTGTGACGTATCGTCGTCGATGGATTCCGACCGTTTGGGCTTAGGTCGACGGAGCTCGGGCTTAGGCTTGAGCTGAGGGGCTTCTTCCTCTTCGTCAATTTCGCGAATCTCAATCCGCGTCGGCTGAGAAGGATCACCGCCCCGATCAGCACTGCGATCGCGCTTCTTGAGAACTGGCCGCGAAGGGCGCTCCGGTCGTGAAGGCCGACTCGGGGGTCCAGCTAGTTCGAGATCAGGCTGCTCAACTGTGCCCTCGCGCGACTCTGGCCGATCGACCTGACGCGAAACCGGCGAGCGGGGCATCGCGGGCTTCGGCATGGCTACTTCGCCTGGGCGCTTGGGCCGAGGCCGAGGTACTGCCGAGGGTGACTGAACCGCCGCGGGACGACTGGGGAGAGCACTCGCCTCATCGCCGACCGGGGCGGCAGGACTGACAGCGGCACCGGTTGCTTCAGATGGGGCGGGCGTGGGAGCCACCGCTGGTTTGGGGCGATGCCGCCGAATTTCTAAAATTTGTTGCTTCTTGGCTGGCCGTGGCGTCTCTTTTGCGGTCGGAGCCGTGGGCTTCTGAGGACGACGAGGAGGAGAAGGCTTAGTCGGCTTGTTGAGTAGTTTTCCTGACGTTTGCTTGACCTCGTTCTGAATCTTGACTGCATCGTCACTCGTGATACTGCTGCTG
>JBHJJI010000102.1:0-4627 GCA_050042805.1 Leptolyngbyaceae cyanobacterium | reverse complement strand
GAAAACGGCTGAACCTTTTATCCAGAAAGGAATCTGGCAATTTAGCGTTTTCGACAGTGTGTTTTTATACACGAAAGCTGAAATCCAGTCCCTAGAAGGCTTGCGATTTTGGTGAAACGTCTGGTGAATTATTCAGGTTAGCG
Source organism: Leptolyngbyaceae cyanobacterium (assembly GCA_050042805.1). Classification (GTDB taxonomy): domain Bacteria; phylum Cyanobacteriota; class Cyanobacteriia; order Phormidesmidales; family Phormidesmidaceae; genus Halomicronema. The sequence goes on along the minus strand of JBHJJI010000102.1, from coordinate 4,484 downwards.
GCGGCCATTGCCGGTCTATTCCAGAGATAGAAAGGGAATATGGTGCCCTCAGGTTGCCCCTTGATACCATCGATAAAAATCAAAAGCCATTTACGCAAACCTATGCATAAAAGTAGAACCATGAAAATGCTCGCTACTGGCGCAGTTTTATTAGGAGTTGTGGGTTTAGGGTTCGTTACAGTATCCGCCATGGCCGAACGTCAAGAAACTGCTTTCGATGGCAGCGTGCAGCGTGTGTGGGAAGACGGCTTTCGCCTGGAGTCCGGCGATCGCACCCTGACGGTCGATACCTGGTCACTCTGCGGCGATAGGACTGTCCAGGAGCTGGCTCCCGGCGAACAGGTGAGCCTTGTCGGGGAGTTTGATGGTAGGGAGTTTGACGCCTTTACGGTGACCAAAGCAGACGGCACCTTGCTGTGCGAAGCGGGTGAGGCTGCCCCCGCTGCCGTTGAACCGTTGCCCGCAGAGAGGGAGCCTGCTGTCGCCTCAACTGCCGATACAGCCTTAGCGGGGACGGTGCAGCAGGTCTGGGAAGACGGCTTGCGCCTAGAGTCCGGCGATCGCATCCTGACGGTCGATACCTGGTCACTCTGCGGCGATAGGACGGCTCAGTATTTAGCCGTTGGCGATGCTGTCAGTGTGACCGGCGAGTTTGACGACGGTGAATTTGACGCCTTTTCCTTATCTGATTCAGCAGGTAGCCAGATTTGTGATTAAGCGATCGCGCCCTGATGGTTCTGGTTTAAAAGTGCCATCGTGAAGAATCTCAATGGGGTTGAACACAAGGGGCCAACATTTGGATTAGCCTCGAAGCAGGATTCCTTCTGCGGTGACGCCATGGTGAATCAGTCCGGTTCGTTAGTGCAACGATCAACGATGCCGACCACGCCGGTCGTCTTCCATGCTGAGGGATTGACCAAGACCTATGGCATGGGCGAGGGCGAAGTGCGGGCGCTGCGATCCGTTGATCTGGATCTGTATGAAGGGGAATTTGTCGTGCTGCTGGGGCCATCTGGGAGCGGCAAATCCACCTTGCTCAACATCCTGGGCGGATTAGATATCCCCACCAGTGGACAAGTGATCTTTCGCACCCAAAACCTCACCCACGCCAACGATCGCCGCCTCACCCAATTTCGGCGTGACTCGGTGGGCTTCATCTTCCAGTTCTATAACCTGATTCCCAGCCTGACCGCCCGCGAAAACGTCGCCCTGGTCACCGACATCGCGCGCCATCCCCTCACCCCCGAAAAAGCCCTGGCCATCGTCGGCCTTAGCGATCGCCTCGATCACTTTCCCGCCCAGCTCTCCGGAGGCGAACAGCCGCGGGTTGCTATTGCGCGGGCGATCGCCAAACGTCCCGAAGTCCTCCTCTGTGACGAACCCACGGGTGCCCTTGACTTCCGCACCGGCAAGCTCGTCCTTAAAGCGCTGCAGCAAGTCAACCAAGAATTTGGCACCACCACCGCCGTCATTACCCACAATGCCGGTATCGCCGCCATGGCCGATCGCGTGATCCACATGCGCAGCGGCGAAATCAGCGCGATCGACCTCAACCCCGACAAGGTCGATCCAGAGGACTTGGAATGGTAGGAGAGAGGGGACAAGGGACAGGGAACAGGGGACAGGGAACGGGGGTTAGGTATTGATGAGGCGGGTTCTGAGTTTGGTGAGCATTTTGCTGATTTCGGTTATGAGTTTCAAACTTTCCATCGTTTGCTCTTTGGGTACATAGCCGAGCCGCACTGCCAGAAAAACATAGGTTTCAGTTTCCATTAACGATCCTTTGGCAATCGACAAAAAATGAGCATATTCCTTAAGACTGCTTCGACCATTTCCTTCGGCAATATTTCCGGGTACCGAAACCACCGCCCGAGTGAGCTGTGACGTCAAGCGATAGATTTCCGTTTTTGGAAAAGACTCAGCCAACCCATAGATTAAGACCACCAAATCCATTGACTTTTGCCAGACAATCAAATCCCGATGTGACCTAATCTCTCCCACTGCGCAGTTCCCCTGAGCTTCCCTTTCCCACTCAACATTCCCCCCTCTTCCCCTCTCTTCCCTCGTTACACCTTTAAGCACCCACCCAATCCTTCCTTCCTATTCCCTGTCCTCTATTCCCTGTCACCTGTTCCCTATTCCCCATGCTCTCCCTCGATCGCAAACTCATCCGTGACCTCCTGCACCTACGGGGACAGGTGATCGCGATCGTGTTGATTGTGGCCTGTGGCATTGCCAGCATGGTGACGATGCTGAGTGCCTATGACTCGCTGAATCTGACCCAGGCGACCTACTACGACCAATATCGATTTGCCGATGTGTTTGCGTCGTTGAAGCGCGCCCCCGAGCAGTTGGGCGATCGCATTCAAGAAATTCCCGGCGTGCAGCAGGTGCAGACGCGGGTGGTGCGCGATGTGATTGTGGATGTGCCCGGTCTGAAAGAACCGGCGACGGGACGGTTGATTTCGGTACCGGATCAGCAATTGCCGGTGCTGAATGGGCTGGCGATTCAAGAAGGGCGCTACATTGCCTCGGGTCGTCGCGATGAGGTGCTGGTGAGCGAGACGTTTGCGGAGGCGAATGAACTCGCGATTGGCGATTCCCTCGGGGCGGTGATCAATGGCCGCTGGCAAGAATTGCGCATCGTCGGCACTGCTCTTTCGCCAGAATATGTGTACGAAATTCGCGGCACCGATTTGTTGCCCGACAATGAGCGGTTTGGGGTGATGTGGATGGGGCGAGAAGCCCTGGGCACGGCCTTTGATATGGACGGCGCGTTCAACGATGTCACCCTAACGCTGGCCCACGGTGCCAGTGAGCCGCAAGTCATTTTCCAATTGGATCAGTTGTTAGAGACCTATGGAGGCTTGGGGGCGATTGGTCGCCATGATCAGATTTCTCACCGCTTTTTGTCGGATGAAATCACCAGTTTGCAAGCGACTGCCGTGTTTATGCCGACGATCTTCTTGGGCATTGCCGCTTATCTGCTGAATCTCTTACTGGCGCGGTTAGTGAGTACCCAGCGCGATCAGATTGCGGTGTTGAAAGCCTTTGGCTACAGCAATTGGGATGTGGGGTTGCACTACTTGAAACTGGTCACCCTGGTCGTGCTGGCGGGCGGTTTATTGGGCATTGCTTTGGGCCTGTGGATGGGGGAAGCGACGACGCGCAATTATGCCAACTTCTACCACTTTCCCCTCCTCGCCTTTCGGGTGGAGCCCAGTTTGGTCGTGATTTCGGTAGGGGTGAGTCTGGCGGCTGCGGCGATCGGGGCGGCAGTCGCAGTGAGCAAAGCAGTTCAACTTCCCCCGGCAGAAGCCATGCGCCCGGAACCGCCCGCCGATTTTCGCCCCACTTTGGTGGAGCGCTTGGGGTTACAGCGACTCTTTTCGCCAGCAGGCCGCATCATTCTCCGCAATATCGAACGGCAACCCATCAAAGCGGGCCTGACAATTTTAGGCTTATCTCTGGCGGTGGCAATTTTGGTGGTGGGCCATTCTTTCGAAGATGCGATGGATTACCTGATCACTGTACAGTTTCGGCAAATCCAACAGGAGGATATTACCCTCTCCTTCACCGAACCGCTCTCTAGCCGAGCCCGCTTTGACCTGTTGAGCCTGCCGGGCGTCATTCGGGCGGAACCGTTTCGGGTCGTACCGGCACGGTTACGGTTTCAGCAGCGCGCTTATCTAGGGGGCCTCACCGGGTTACCGGCTGATGGCACGTTGCGTCGCCTGATGGATCGCGATCTCAACGTTCAGACGCTGCCAGCCCAAGGCGTCTTGTTAACGGACAAACTGGCCGAAATTTTAGGGGTGAAACCGGGCGATCAGTTGACGATCGAGGTGCTAGAAGGGGCGCGTCCCACCCGCGAGGTGGCCGTTGTGGGACTGGTAAATGAGCTGATTGGGATGGCCGCCTACATGGATATCCACGCTCTGAACGGCCTGATGCGGGAAGGCACGACCCTCTCCGGGGCATACCTGGCGGTTGAGCCCCAGCGGTTAGAGGCCATCTACGCCGACCTGAAGGAAACCCCGGCGGTGGCCAGTGTGGCGCTGCGCCAGAACAGTGTGGAGCAGTTTGAAGAAACGATCGCGGGCAACCTCGAAATTTTCACCACGGTGCTGGTGATTTTCGCCACCGTCATTGCCTTTGGGGTGGTCTACAACGCCGCCCGCATTGCCCTGTCAGAGCGCGGCCGAGAACTGGCGACTCTCCGCATCATCGGCTTTAGTCGAGCGGAAGTGGGAGTTATCTTGCTGGGAGAACAGACGCTGCTGCTCTTGGTTGCCATTCCCATCGGCAGTGCTATGGGGGTTGGGTTAGCCGCCGTGAGGAGGTTTTTCTACGACACCGAACTCTATCGTTGGCCCCTGGTCGTTACCCGTTTCACCTATGGATTTGCCTTTGGCATTGTGGCGATCGCTGCCCTGATGTCGGGCTGGTTAATTTTGCGGCAGATTACCCAGTTTGATTTAGTT
>JBHJJI010000101.1:0-16011 GCA_050042805.1 Leptolyngbyaceae cyanobacterium | reverse complement strand
AAAACAGCACTTTTAAGATCACGCGATCTTCTGTTTGCAGATCTCGTGCTTGCAGGGTCCAGCGGCCAGCCTTTTTGCCGAGTTGATGCTCGACCTCGTAACGTTCGCCTAAAATCTGGCCACCCATATCGTCTCAGTCCTGTTTAGAAAAACTCACCGCTCGATCAAACCAAAACCTTGTAGCCTCTCGGCGTAATTCGGTTTTAACTCAGGCATTTAAACAAACGATGGGTGATCTCGTAAAGGTTGAGTGTTGATCTGATGGTCTCAGGCTGCATTGACTAGTCTTCAGTTTATGACGGCGATCGCCCCCATGCGACTCCCTCCAGTCCCGTCAAGTGAAACAGTGACTACCTTCGAGCCGAATCGCTTTGTCTTACAATAGCTCTGAAGTTTTATAGACTCCATTTAATGGGCGCGAGGGCAATCATCCTCAGTATCTTCAAGTTTCCGGCCCTGATGTTTGGCATTTTTATAGGCAACGTTGTGCTGTGTGCCTAGCCTTGCTATTCCCCGATCAAATAACGCAATTACAGGTGACTCCTGATGGCCATCCCCGCCCTATTTCGGAAGGCACAACAGTGGTTCTTTAAAACGCACGAACGCGCGCTCGACCAGGCTTACGAAGCGGCCAAGATGATCGAGGCGATCGAAAACGAGCATTTTGATGGCAATCCCATCGCTGCTGGCTACGGCAACTATGGCAAGAGCGCGATGACCTATTTCAAAGGTGAGCTGCAAAAATACCTCAATCTGATCAACGTCAGGATGACCGAGTTTCGGGCCAGCAGTGCCATCGTGCGAGTGTCTGACCCGAAAATTATGGAGGTGCAGGTGAGCGATCGCGGTGAGCTGCCCTATGCCCTCAATGTGATCGACAAACCTTCGATCTTTTTCCGCAAGCTGCAGTTTGTGGATGAAGTGCGCAGTCGCTATCGCCGCCCTGAGCCCGAGCCGCCCGCTACTGTGGTGATGGTGAAGGAGCCTACCACCCCTCAGCCGCGGACGGCGCAGTCGGCTCAATTAATGAACGGCCAGGCTGTGAATGGAGCGGCGGCGGGCGCGATCGCGCCGTTAGCAGCCGCATCGGCCTCGGCAGCGGCCCCGAAAGGCAAAAAATCAGCGGGGTTGTCCGATCGCGCCAGCGTGTTGCCCCGCTCAATTTTGCGCACCGTTGACCGCATCCGCCAAGACTTAGACCCCAATGCCGAAGAGCAGGTCGTCAGTAACTTTCGCTCTTCACGGGGACGGACGACGACCGCCATTAAATTCTTGCTGTTGCTGGTCATCGTGCCGTTGTTGACCCAGCAGTTTGCCAAAAACTATATCGTTGGCCCGATTGTTGACTACACCCGTGAGCAGCAAGAAGCCGATGTCTTCCTCAATATGGAAATGGAGGAAGAAGCCCTGCACGAGCTCCAGCAGTATGAAGAACGCTTGCGCTTTGAGGTCTTGATCGGCAAGGTCGCGCCGATTCGGGAGGCGGAGATTGAGGAGCGGGTGGTGGAAAAAGCGACCGAAATTGAGGAAGACTATCGTCAGCGTAGCGCCGACTCCGTTAAAAACGTCTTCTCTGACATGTTGGCGGTGGGGGCCTTCATTCTGCTGCTGGTGAGTCAAAAGCAAGGCATTCTCACCCTCAAAGGATTTTTAGATGAAATCGTTTATGGCCTGAGCGATAGTGCCAAGGCGTTCATCATCATCTTGTTTACGGATATGTTTGTCGGTTTCCACTCTCCCCACGGTTGGGAAGTGCTGATGGAAGGGCTCTCGCGTCATTTGGGCTTTGCTGCCAATCGCGAGTTCATCTTCCTCTTTATTGCGACCTTCCCGGTGATTCTCGACACGGTTTTTAAATATTGGATTTTTCGCTATCTCAACCGCATCTCCCCCTCTTCAGTGGCCACCTATAAGAATATGAACGAATAGTGCGATCTCTCCCGTGGTGCGATGGCGAGGCTTCCTGTCACCCTGAGAAGTCTCGGGAGTTATTGCAGTCGCCAGTCCGGTGAGGACAAGACTGCGGAGCCACTGTGCTGATGCGCTCAGGATCAGAGCGCTCCTAGGTGTCCCCAGCAAAGTGGCCAGCGCGATATCCCCATTCTCAGAGATCGGACTACTGATGCCATCCTGAAAAGGCCGAGGCTCTCAGGAACAGGGGCAGCAGATTTGTCGTCTTGTTTCTAGAGAATCGATATCAGATGGCTAGATCGGTGGTTTTGACCTGATCGCTCATCCATCCCTTCTGAGCCCTGGATGATCGATCAGCCCCGCTTCGCGTCACCGTAGACCAAGAAGCGATTGATTGCTTCTAAGCGGTTTTTCCAGGTGGTAAACCGATAGTCGGTCGAGGTGGCCGTTTCCAGCTCAACGCCGACCCCGACGTTTCGCTGCAGGGTAGTCACCTGCGCCTGCACGGCGGACGAGGCTAAGGAGGGATCATTGGCCAGTGTCTCTAAACTGGCTCCTACGGTATTGACATCGGCTAGCCAGCGATCGGCCAGTCGCGGTTGCAAGGTCATTTGACCATTGGCCAAGAGCCAGTTCCACTCTTGTCGCAGGGCTGCAAAGCGAGCGGCAGCGGTCGCGTAGGCATTAGTTTGGGGTACCGCGTTGCTGTGACTGCCCTGAGTCTGGTTGAGCACTGTTTGAATGCGGCTGTCCAGGTTGTCGGTGGCAAATAGGGCATAGCCAGTAGCCGGCATATCCCTTAGGGTCTGCAGCTGGTCAATCATCACTGGCACGGGCATCCCCAACAGGCGCAGGCCCGGAATCACCAGGGTAGACCCATAGTCTTGTTCTACCACCCAGGGATTGATCATTTCCGCAAACCGATTGGCATCTTGGGCGTAGCTCATCAGCACAATCCAATCAACGAGCCCTTCCTTGGCCCAAGTCGTCCAGTCTTGCTGAATTTTTTGCAGGCGCTCGCGCTCCGGCATCGCGAAGACGGCAGCTGAGAGGGTAACGTCGGGTCGCTTGCTGCGCACGAGTTGAGAGGTCTCAGCCACAAAGCTAGTCACCTGCTCGATTCTGAAGGTGTTCCAGGCTTCCCAGCGCGATCGCTGCCGTTCGCGCTCTGCCCGTGATGCCCAAGGATCGGTCGTGGGCGTCAGGTTGATCGGGTCAACCCCCGTTTGGCGGCGAAACTCGCGCCGGGCGGCAATGCCGTAACCATAGCTGCGCTCGGCTGAGGGATCTTGAAAGGGATAGCGAATATAGTCGAGCTGTAAACCATCGACGTCGTAATCGCTGATGATTTCATCCACAAGCTGCAGCAAATATTCGCGCACTTCGGGGTTGGCGGGATCATAAAACGCCTTGGTCTGCCCCAGCGGAATTGGACTGCCATCTTGGTCATAGGCGACCCAGTCCGGATTGCCGATTAGCGACGGCCCGAGAAAGTCATCGGACTTGTTCATGATGGCGTTGTGGCGCTGGTTCCCCGCCGCAAACACCCAGATCCAGGCATGCAGTTCCATGCCCCGTTCGTGGGCCAGTTCGACCGCATCGGTAAGAGGATCCCACCCTTCCGTCAGCGGATTTTGCTGGGGGGCCACGCGGCTGCGATAGATTGGGTAGCCCGCATTAATCGTTTCAAAAAAGACGGTGTTGATGCCCGACGCCTGCATGTTGTCGAACAGCGCTGCGAGCTGCTGCCGCGAACCGGCCCGCACGATGCTGCCGCGATCGAGCCACATAGCGCGAATCTCGGGTTGTGCAAAGGGCTGGTCTAGGGGAAAGTTCTCCCACAGGTGTTCGCGTATCTGCAGCCAACGCGTGCGGGCTTCGCCATAGGCTTGATTTTCGAGGAGGCTGGGCCAGTCTTGGCGGAGCTGTCGGGCTTCTTGCAAAACGGGTAAGGTCGCCCCTGTTGAACTAGTGGCCAGCGATCGATCATCACTGGCGGCGACGGCGGCGGCATTGATGTTGGGTAGCTGTACCTGGGTCGGCTGATCGGCGGCATTGGCTAAAAAGCGGGCGCTTTCAAAACGCCCGACCAGGCTATCCAACTCCTTTTGCATCCGCAGGCCGAAGAAATGAGAAATGGGGGCATCACCGGGACGCACCAGCAAGCCCGGGGGGGCAATTTGGTCGGCGGGATCTTCTGACTGGAAGCGGAGATCGCGGGAGGGAAAATTTCCCGGTGCTGCCGGCTCAAAGTCTTGAGGAATGCCGAGATCCCCAGTTTGTTGAGCGATCGCTGCGGCCGGTATCGTGGCCATTAAGCGCTGAGTGGCCGCGATCGCGCCATGCCCTACCTTGAACAGTGCGGGCGTACCGACCAGCAACACGCTCGTGCAGATACCCACTCCCAACCACACCACAAATTTTGCAAACTTACTCATACCAGAGCGCCTCTATGTGCCCAATCAACGTTATCAACCGGTAGGAACCCGGAAACGACAAAATCTCCAACTATTAAACCAGCCATCCTCATGTGGGAAATGAGAATCCCCTGATTGGCTGACTCAACGTTCCTTTTTACAACCTATGGCGCAGAATTCCCTGATAATCTGCGGAAGTCTCACTTTTTTTCTGCCCTCGCTTGATCAGACGCCCCGTTTAGGCCTGACTCAATCACTTTTGATGCCTGCTTTTGTGCTCACCGTTGGGGGCAAATCTCAATTGTTAAAAATCTGTAGCAGTGAGAACGAATACCCGCTCTACCCAGGCACGTTTCTGCCCGCCGTTGCATAATGACGGCTAACGTCAGTGCTGCCTGCGCAGCCTGTACGGTTGCCTCGCGACAAACCTGCTCAGTTCGGTTGCCATGTCTCTGCCTCCCCAACGTCAGTTTTCTTCACAGCCGCCAGAGCCCGCTCCCGCCTCAACCTATCAGCTACCGCCTGCAACCACGCCGCCGCCGGTCAAACGCACGGCCGGGAGCTACTTGCATCTGTCGCTGTGGCGGGCCTTGCTGTTGCAGGCGGCGCGTCATCGCTATTGGTTAAAAGGGGCCGCGATCGCCTATGGCATCGCCTGTTGTTTGTTGTTTGGCGGTTTGGCAGTGCTCGCAGCGGCGACCCTCAACGAGAGCGTGAGACTGTTTATCACGGTGGGGCTAAACCAATGGTTGCCTGACCTTGCCCCCACTGTCACGACGCTGATGACGCAAACCCAAACGGCATGGCAACTCTGGCATCTTTGGGGATTGCTGTTGGTGACCGCCAGTTTGGGCCTGAGCCTGTGGCTCAAAGTCGTGGGGCTAGCCCAGCAAATCATTCGCTCTGATGGTGATTTGGCTTCGCATCTAGTGCCATCGATGCGCCAGCGACTCACGACGGTCTTGGTGGCTGGGATGAGTGCCGGTCTGACGCTGTTGGCCTTAGGCTGTGTCTTAATGGCAATGCCCGTTAGCCTGCAAGGAGCGACCGAGTCGCCCCTGTTTAACCTCGTGCAGCATCTGTTTGCTCAAGTCTTGCGGTGGTGCTTGGCCGCCTCTACCATGGCCCTGGTGTTCGGGCTGCTCTATCGCACTAGTCAAAAATCTTCAGCCCGAGCGACGCCGATCTTCCCGGGCACGGTGTTTGCCACAGGCCTTTGGCTGTTGACCGCGAGTCTGTTTAGGCTGCAGTTGGGCAGCCTGATGAACCACCACTGGCTCTACAGCATGATGAGTGTTGTCTTGTTGAGTCAGCTCGGGCTCTATTGCTGCACCATGGGCCTGTTGCTCGGCGGGCAGTATAACAAGCTGGTGCATCGCTATTTTCCGCAATCGCGATCGCGCCAGGCAGCGGCTCAGGCACCGCCCCCCTCTTTCGATTCCTTCACGATTCAAAAGCCGCCTTATCGTTGATGTTTTGTCGTGATGGCATCCAGGTTTCTAGCTAAACCCGCCTTACAGTACCGGTCTGTTCTTTCCCGGCAATCGGCAAGGGGGTGATGAACTCGCACCACAGTCCACTAATCGCGGCTTTTGAGCGCTCGGTCGATTTCACGTTTCTCTTGCTTGCGTTTCAATGAATCGCGCTTGTCGTGAAGCTTTTTGCCTTTTGCTAGGGCGATCGTCACTTTAACCCAACCCCGCGTGAGATAGATTTTGAGCGGAATCAGCGTCAGCCCCTTTTGCTCAACCTGACCGATTAGCTTACGAATCTCGCCCTTGTGCAGCAGCAGCTTGCGGACGCGGCGCGGGTCGTGATTGTATTGCTGAATTGTGGTGTTATGGGGCGAAATATGCACGTTGTGCAGCCAGGCTTCATTGCCGCGCACTTGAGCAAAGCCGTCTCTCAGGTTAGCTTTGCCCGCCCGAATTGATTTGACCTCAGTGCCTTTAAGCTCTAGGCCGGCCTCAAACGTTTCGAGAATTTCGTACTGAAAGCGGGCTTGACGGTTGTCACTCAGAATTTTGTAGCCGTCGCTCGAATCTGCCATATCTTTCTCTTACTCCACCACAATGCACCATTCGTGCAGTTCGTACTCAACGCAGCCGTGGGCGATCAGTGGGTCGGCCTGCACAATGGCTTGAGCCGCTGCCAAGGTTGCCGCTTCGAAGATCATCATGCCGCCCCCTCGCTCGGCCCAATAGCCTGTGCGAGCCTGGTGACCGTTAGCAATTAAGGATTTTACATAGGTCACATGGGCGGGTACGTGCTGGTCAAAGGCGGCTTTTTCGATGATGCCGCGCGCAATTTTGACGAACCACGGCATGAACTGATCCCTCTTAACGAAAGCCGACAAATCCCGCTGGCCTGTCGCTGCGGGCGTTCAGGAACCCACGGATGGCTCCGTAGGGGCTCTCGCTAGTTTTTAGCATATTGACCGGGGTGCGGTCTTGATTGCGATCGTACCGGATGCATCCCGTATCTGGCGATCGCCCCCTTGATCCCGATACACGGATAGAGAGCGATAGCTCGTCAATCCGGATGATTGGCCAGTTTCGGCTGGTGACAGTTAGGCGGGCACAGGGATGAGCTGCTCTCCAGTCAGGCTAAAGGCGCGGATTTCCGTGATGCGCACATTGACCAGCTTGCCCTTGAGGTCAGCAATGTCGCCCGCAAAAAAGGTGAGGCGGTTGCCCCGCGTGCGGCCCATCACCTGAGACGGATCGCGAGGATTGACCGCTTCGACCAAGATCTCCTCGACCCGACCGGCGTAGCGCTGCGATCGCTCGGCGGCTTTTTGGTTGACGAGATGGTTGATCCGCTGCAGGCGATCGCTTTTCTCCGTTTCGCTGAGCTGATTGTCCCACAGGGCCGCAGGCGTGTTCGGGCGCGGCGAATAGGCTGCCGTGTTGAGCAAGTCAAACTCCAGGTCATACACCAGCGTCATGGTGTTTAAAAACTGTTCCTCAGTCTCACCCGGAAAGCCGACGATCGCATCGGCACTGATCGAGGCATCGGGCATGTAGCTGCGAATGGTCTCGATAATGCGGCGATATTTTTCGTGGGTATAGCCCCGTGCCATCGCTTTGAGCAGGTCATTGTCACCGGACTGGAAGGGGATGTGAAAATGTTCGCAGACCTTGGGGAGTTCGGCACAGGCCTGAATCAGCCGCTCCGTAAAGTAGCGGGGGTGACTGGTGGCAAAGCGAATCCGTTCAATGCCCGGAATGTCGTGTACGAAGTAGAGCAGATCGGTCAGCGTGTTTTGCCGTCTGCCCTCAGCGGTGATGCCGGGCAGGTCGCGGCCATAGGCATCGATGTTTTGACCCAGCAGGGTGACTTCTTTGAAGCCCTGGCTCGCCAGCGCCTCCATCTCGGCCCGAATGGCTTCGGGGGTGCGCGACTGCTCCACCCCGCGTACACCAGGCACCACGCAATAAGTGCAGCGCTCATTGCAGCCGTAAATCACATTCACCCAGGCGGTGACGTCACTATCACGACGGGGCTGAGTGATGTCTTCCATAATGTGGACGGCTTCGGTGGCGACGACCTGACTGCCAGCCATCGCTTGCGTTAGCAAATCTTCTAAGCGGTTGGCGTGCTGTGGCCCCATCACCAGATCGAGTTCGGGCACTCGACGCAGCAGCGCTTCCCCTTCTTGCTGGGCGACACAGCCCGCCACAATCAGCATCAAATTGGGGTCTTGCTGCTTGCGTTTGGCCTGCCGACCCAGGTAGGAATAGACCTTTTGTTCGGCGTTGTCGCGAATGGTGCAGGTGTTATACAGCACGACGTCAGCCTGCAGCGGGTCGGCTTCCCAGGTCATGCCCATGGTTTCTAAAATGCCGGACATGCGCTCAGAGTCGGCTTTGTTCATCTGGCAGCCAAAGGTCGTAACGTGATAGCGGCGGGCAGCAGTAGACATAGCGAGCGGTGACCTGAGCAACATATCAGCAATCTCAAATTTTACCGCGTCTTCTTTCCCATTGGGTGGCGAAACGGCATTTCCTTATTTCCTTGCTTGATAAGGAGTTCCCTTGGGCTTCGTTATAGAGCCTTCAGAGCCTCTGTGCCTCACTCGCCTCAGAAACACTGTGAATTGAGATTTTGACCTTAGAGATTACTTGGAGAAATGGGCAAGTTGTAGCGCGAAGCAAACCATGTCTCATCTACGGGATTGCCACATCCGAAAGTAGCTTATTGGATAATACCAATTCCTTTGGAAATAGCGATTCTGGTGCAATTTCGCCGCTTTCAAGCTTTCTTCTGGTTTTGTACCCCATGTTTAAAGGCATAAACTTAAGTAGCTTCGGCTCTACGGGCTCTTGGGTTGGCACAAATGTGAGCTTACAATGCTCAGGAGACTCCCGTGGAAACTGTCTGGACGTTGAATCACCCTGTGGCTGATACGCGAAAGCGGCATACTTCTCAATTGAGAACAATTCGTTTTCTGTCAGTTGTCTGCGCTCAAACAACAGTTGATACTGACCAGGCAAAATTTCAAAGGATAAAATATCTGAATACTCCATCATGAATAAGTGCCCTGCCTCTGGAACCGAGAAAGGAAGGAGAATTGCTCTGCTGACATTGCTACTGACTTCTTCCAACCTTTGGGTCTGATAAATTTCTACCCAGCAATTTTCCTGGTCAAGGTCATAGATAACTGCGTCACGATACCACGCAAATCCTTGAGCACCTTTGAGAGCGTAGGCTTCATTTGGGATGTCAGACCCTTCAAATCGAGAATGAGTTAGCATAAGGCATCGATTCGTAAAAATATCGACTTTTCCACTAAAGATTAGTCGAGTCATCTTCAATCTCTTGCTACTTTACAATAGGACTAAACCCACCCACCCAAGAAGTGGGTGGGTGGGTTTGGCGAGCTTTGAATCTAGCCTGCGACAATATCGCGTAAGCTAGTGGCACTGCCGCCAGGCTGCTCAATAATGTATCCAGAGGGATTGCCTATAATTAGCTCAGGCGCGCCCTGAGTGCCCGCATAAGCAAGAATCTCGCCACTACTTTGGTCACTAATAATTAGACCAAAGATAATAGAGTCTGTCACCCCTGGGAAATCGGGAAAATCAACAGGCTCATTGTCTACAGCACCACCTTCAATCTCTTGGAAACTAAGATCCGAAATCTTTAATCCATCAACTAAGGCAAATAAGTCCTCTTCTAATCTGAATAGGGTGATAATATCGGGGCCTTCTTCCCTCCTGAGAACATAGATATCTTCGCCGCTTCCGCTATTGAGAGAGTCAGTTCCAGGACCACCATAAAGGATGTCATCCCCGTTTCCACCAACCAGATCATCATTTCCTCCTTCTCCTAGCAAGACGTCATTCCCGTTGTTGCTAATCAGAAGATCTTGACCAGCGCCACCGAGAAGTATGTTGCTTGAGAATGTAACATTGCCTTGATTGATTCCACCATTACTAAACAAAGCATCGTCGCCACCAAATCCATACATCAAATTGTCGTCTGTTTGAGTACCTATGAGTGTGTTATTGCCTTCAGTTCCAAAGATAGGTATTAAATCTGGCAACCCTGGAGTAGAGATATTGTTTGGCGAATTGAAATCTGGTGTTGTAGCTTCTACATCAACTTGCCAGCCATCTTCAATTCGTACGCCTCCATAACTTGTGATAGTTGCTCCGAAAGTTCTTCCAGAACTCTCATTATCACTGCTCGGAATAGCACGAGTGCTTGCAATGGCATCAGCCCCGTCTGCTGATCTAGCAAATGGAAACTCGTCTATCTGAAATAATCCAGGTGCCAAACCGTTATCAGCCAAATATTTGTTTCTATTCTGAATTCTCCTGCCTTCATTTCCTGCTCTCTGAATAGTAAGGATACTATCAAAATTAGGTTCTGAACTGGCCGCTTGAGCATCAAGAGCATCAAGGATGTGTCTTGATGAGTGTGGAGTGCGCGTTCCATCAATAACAACTTTTGGCAGTCCTATGATTCTAGTTACGGACTGACCTGCTGCCAGATCCACCTCAAAACTAGCCTCTCCAAAAATGACATCTTCTGACTCAAAACTAAATCCAATTGTATTTGGACTGCTATCACCTTCGTTGACAGCAGTAACAGTCAAGGTGTTAGCACCAGGTGCAAGATTGATGATTTCTGTTGTATTGCTACTGGTTAAAACGCGATCAAGCACTTCCTCTCCGTTCAACGTAACTCTGACTTGATCGCCATCTGCAGAGCCAGTATCTCTCAAGCTAATCAATGTCTGCTGAAATTTGAAAACATTGTCATAGCTTTCATTTCTGTCAACCATAAAACGACCCTCAAAAATTATTTCCTTGCAAACAAATGCTCAAACTATAAAAATGAACCGTCGTGAATTTTGAGATGTTAATTTAATCTTTTTAGGTGTTATTTGGTGCTCTAAATGATGAAGATAGAGCACATTCATGATGGTTCATTAATTACGAAGATAAATCTCATAACTTGCTAAGTCTAACCTGGAAAATCAAGAAACTGCTAGCGAAATTTTAGAGGTAATGGATTGAAGATTCTCTATTTTTAGAAGTACAACAAGTATATGATTTGCCTGAATCTTGGTTGATTGCGATATAAGCACTCAATGCTTACACGAAAGTCATCCCAACATCGGTCGAGATGACTCAAGGCACAAGCTGGAAAATTTATGTCGCAGGTATCGAGTAGGTGCAAATAGCCATCCGCTTGTACAGCAGGTGAATTCAATCCCTGCAGTCAGCTTGGCGCTGCTGCAGACTTAAGATTAGGGCACGACTTTTGGTAAGCATGTCGCTTTACTATGGTGCCAATGCTCTTGCGTTGACACCTCCCTGTTTGACGCTCCAGCGTCCCGGTGGCATTCCCATGCAGAGCGTCGGAACGATAGATTTCAGCCAGAATTGGATTTGCTATGTCCGTTTTCTCTGAGGAGCTTACCTCGCTTTTGTGGAAGAGAAATGCTGCTTTAGTGGCAGGCAAGGTCAAAAAAAATGGTCAGCGTGTCGCTTTCAACCTTCAAGTTTTACGATAGGGGCATAGCCCTGACACAAGGACGCTCCCATGGGAAAGCAAACGCCTCATCTCGTGATAGCCGTTCTCATCGTTTGTAGTCTGGTCATTTTGGCGTTGCAAAATGCTTCACCGTCGCTGGCCATAGTCTTTCTGGGTGTCGAAAGCATTGCGCTGCCGTTGGGCGTCTGGCTGAGTGGCGCGATCTCCCTCGGGGCGTTAACAGCGATTGCCATCATGACCGTCCCGACTTGGGGAAGTCCCTCGGTGAGTCGTGGGAACCGCCGCCGTTGGACGGTGCGTCCTGAGCCGACGCCTTCCAATCGGGACAGAAATCCAGAACCGACGGATCGTATGCCGAGGGAGCGTCCTCCGCGACGCTGGGCTGCCCCCGCGCCGTTCGCTTCCCCACCCCGCGCCTCGCAGTCGTCTGCCTCAGGCCGGACATCACGACCAGCTGCCACAGTGGGCACCACCGCTGCCGCTGAAGATTGGCAAACTTGGGAGCAGCGATCGCCCCCCAGCCAGTGGGAAGATTGGTCGCAGGCAAACGGCGGCGATCCGGCGGAAGAACCGCTCTCAAAACATCAGCGCCAGGATCGCCAAAAAGCGACCACCACCATTCAAGATTTGGAAACGGGCTGGGATGACTCGGCCCAAGACACGGTTTATGTGGCCCCTGGCGGCAGCCAGGTCGAAGATACGCTAGACGACATTGCCGATGGCTGGGAGGACTGGGACGCTGAGGACAATCCCCTCGCTGACACCGCCTATGCCCAGCGCTATGAGGGGGAGGCCCGCCAATCGCGACGCGATGCGATCTATGCGCCGCCGGATGATGCCTATGGTGAGCGAGACTGGCAAAACCAGCCTGCGAATCCGTCAGCCCCGACGGCTAATTCAGAGGATGAGACGAACGTTTATGATGCCGATTATCGAGTCATCATTCCGCCCTATCAGCCCTTGGATGAGTCTGAGTCGGAAGGCGATCGCCCGACCTAAACTCAGGCCAGAATGAAAACTCCAGGACTGCCTCTGGATGGGGTTAATTTCTGATACGGTAAGGCCATTCCTCAACCGTTTCTCCGCACCATGTCAGACCCATCCACTCTCGACCTGTTGAGAGGTGCCAACCTCTATCTCATTGGCATGATGGGCGCGGGCAAATCGACCTTGGGTCGGCTCATGGCAGAGCGCCTGGGTTACCGCTTCTTTGACACCGATGCTGTCGTTGAGCAAGCCGCTGGACAAACCATCGCTGATATCTTTGCGACGGCGGGTGAAGCCTCGTTTCGCGATACGGAGAGTCAGGTGCTGGAGCAGCTCTCCCCCTACACCCGGCTGGTGGTCTCGACCGGGGGCGGCATCGTGCTGCGTCAACAAAACTGGTGGCACCTGCGGCAAGGCGTCGTGGGCTGGGTCGATACACCACTGGAAGAATTGCAGCGACGCTTGCAGCGCGATCAGCGGCGACCGCTCTTGCGGCGGCCCGACTGGCAGCAGTATTTGGCTGATCTATTGGCGGAACGGCGATCGCGCTATGCCGAAGCCGATATTCAGCTCGCCATCCACAGTGGTGAATCGGCTGCAGAGGCGTGCGATCGCCTGGTCGATCACCTCAGAGACCGCATATTGCCGCCGCCTTCAGTCTCCGCGCCGATAGACGGTTGAACCATACGAGACGGTTGATACACTACGAAAGCTGTTGCTGCCTGGGATTATGACCAACCGCCCCGACACCCCTGATGGAATTCTCGAAACCGACGTGGATCGCGTGCGGATTCTGAGTGAGGCCCTGCCCTGGATTCAGCAGTTTAGAGGGCGCACGGTGGTGGTGAAATATGGCGGTGCCGCCATGAAAGACAATTTGCTTAAGGCCGGGGTCGTCCGCGATATCGTTTTTATGGCCTGTGTGGGCATGCGGCCCGTTGTGGTGCATGGGGGCGGGCCAGAAATCAACACCTGGCTCACGAAGTTGAACATTGAGCCCCAGTTCAAAGACGGGTTGCGGGTAACGGATGCCGCCACGATGGACGTGGTGGAAATGGTGCTGGTCGGACGCGTGAATAAAGAACTGGTTTCCATGATTAACCAGGCCGGGGGCGCAGCGGTGGGGCTCTGTGGCAAAGACGGCAATTTGATTACGGCGCGCTCTCAGGGCGATGCCGACGTGGGCTTCGTGGGTGATGTCACCAACATTGAACCGGGCCTGGTGAAAGCGCTGGTCGAAGACGGCTACATTCCCGTCATTTCCAGTGTTGCGTCGGATGAGACGGGACAAGCCTATAACATCAATGCCGACACCGTTGCCGGTGAACTCGCCGCTGCCCTCAATGCTGAAAAGCTGATCCTGCTGACCGATACCCGTGGTATTCTGCGTGACCATCACGACCCCAACACGCTGATTCCCAAGCTGGATATCAATATGGCCCGCCAGCTGATTGAGGAAGGTGTAGTGGCGGGGGGCATGATTCCTAAGGTCAAGTGCTGTGTGCGATCGCTGGCTCAAGGGGTTGGGGCGACTCACATTCTGGATGGTCGCATCAACCATGCTCTGCTGCTAGAAATTTTTAGCGATACGGGGATTGGCTCTATGTTAGTTGCCTCTCAATTCTCCTAGTCGTGCAGCTCAAGATAGGGCACCACGTTTCCTCCGGGCCGGGTTGATGAGCCTGGGCCGAGAGGCAGCGCTATAAAAAAAGGACGCGATCGCTCACGTCCTTCTCTCACAGTTATTCTGGCTTTAGGGCCGGATTTTCAGCGTTCTAGACCTTTTTTAACCAGCTAAACATGGCTCGCAGATCCTTCCCCACATCTTCGATCGGGTGCTCGGCTTCGCGGCGACGCATGGCAGTAAAGCCTGCATTGCCCGATTGACTTTCCAGCACAAATTCACGGGCAAACTGACCGGTTTGAATCTCCTTCAGAATTTTCTTCATTTCAGCGCGGGTGTCATCGGTGATGATGCGTGGGCCGCGCGTGTAGTCGCCATATTCTGCCGTGTTGGAGATGCTGTCGCGCATCTGTGCCAAACCGCCTTCTACGACTAAATCCACAATTAGCTTGACTTCGTGCAAACACTCAAAGTAAGCCAGTTCCGGCTGATACCCGGCATTGACCAGGGTCTCAAATCCCGACTTGATGAGTTCGCTGAGGCCGCCACAGAGCACCACCTGCTCACCAAAGAGATCCGTTTCCGTCTCTTCGCGGAAAGTGGTTTCTAAAATACCGCCGCGAGTGCCACCAATGCCCTTGGCGTAAGCCATCGCTAAATCCCGCGCCTTACCGGTAGCATCTTGATATACCGCAAATAAGCAGGGCACGCCTTGACCATCGGTGTAGGTGCGACGCACCAGGTGGCCAGGGCCTTTGGGGGCCACCATGACCACATCCACATCGGCGGGCGGCACGATTTGACCCACGTTGATGTTGAACCCGTGGGCAAACGAAAGGACGTTACCCGCCTCTAAATTGGGGGCAATATCGCTGGCGTTAATCTGCTTTTGCACTTCATCGGGCAGCAAAATCATGATCCAGTCAGCCAGCTTCGCCGCATCGGCCACCGGTTTCACAGTCAGGCCCTCGGCTTCGGCTTTGGCCGTAGAGCGACTGCCTTCGTAGAGACCCACAATCACATTCACGCCGCTATCTTTTAAGTTGAGGGCATGGGCATGACCTTGGGAACCATAGCCAATAATGGCGACGGTTTTGCCGTTGAGTAGATCGAGGTTTGCGTCGCTGTCGTAATACATGCGGGCCATGGGAAAGTCTCCTTGCTGCCTGAACAAATCTAAGCGGGATAGGTGTGTCCCCTAGCCTGAGACAAAAGGGTGATTTTTTCCAGCGATACCCTGAATGGTTTTCATAGAAACAGCCCGCGATCGCCCCTTTCTGCCCCTTACCGTTTTCACTTTTTGCTCGAAATCCTTTCTCTGAAAGCCTTTTAGCCTCCTTCTCAGACTTCTCAGCAAATCGTCATCTCATATTCACAGGGATATCACAGCCAGTTCATAGGGTGGTTACAAGATTAGAAACAATCGTGAGAGCCCCCGATCATTCAACTAAACTAAACTGTATAGTTTCATTTGAATAAAACAGATGTACGGATCTCTGGGGCGGATCTTACGCCAGAGCAGTTAGGAGTTTTCGGCAATGATATGAGAACGCTAAAGACGGTAAAACAGCTGATTGAGCAGGAAACGGATACGCGAAGTCACTTGATCAACAGTTCAGATTACGCTTGTAGTACTTTACGCAACGAATAAGTTGTTTTAAGATAGAGATCCAAACTCATAACGGTTCCGTTTTATGGTTTTTCCTTTCTTCGATACCCGACTCCCATAGCTAGTTCACGGCAGGTAGGCAGTTACGACAGACAGTTACGACGAGTAAGCATCATTAGCTTTTGTTAGTCCATCGTTCAGGGTTCATGACAGCTGCCTGGCTACGGAATCGGGATAACGCTTGATCCAGTCAGAGTTCAACTTATCTCAATTGCAAGTGCACCATTTTCTTTTCTCTCTTTTCGAGAGGACTGCTTCAGCATCATCAGTGGAGGCGACCCAATGCCCAAAGTAAATGCCCGTAAGTCTAAGACCAAAGCTCCTTTTTCCGCCGACGCTGTGCGTACCTATCTCCATGAGATCGGCCGAGTTCCCTTGTTAACCCACGAAGAAGA
>JBHJJI010000100.1:0-5707 GCA_050042805.1 Leptolyngbyaceae cyanobacterium | reverse complement strand
TAGCCTGGATTATTCATGACTCTATGCCGAAAACGGCTGAACCTTTTATCCAGAAAGGAATCTGGCAATTTAGCGTTTTCGACAGTGTGTTTTTATACACGAAAGCTGAAATCCAGTCCCTAGAAGGCTTGCGATTTTGGTGAAACGTCTGGTGAATTATTCAGGCTAGCTCAGCTGCACGACAGGCTGGTTAGTGAGCAGGGTATCGCCGGTGAGGATGTCTTCAACGGTGAGGCGGAGCGTGCGATCTCGATCGACCTCAAACTGCACGCGAATGCGATCGCTGCCTGGCATGCCGAGCGGTGTCAGTTGGGCAATCGTGCGCCCGCTGCCGGTGTCATTTAACGGCTGCACCTGTTGTGCCGCCTGAGACGACTGGCGCGTGACCAGGCGATCGCCTTCAAAAAAGACTTCCGTGGTGGTGAGATCGGCTTCGTTGCCGAGTTCGCCGATCACCAGCTCAATGCTGGGCTGGTTGTCGGTCGAAGCACCCAGCACAATTTCGACCGGTTCAGCCGACGGATAGGGTTGCCCCGACCGGATAATCGGCTGCCAACTATGACGACGGTGACGGCGGTCCCAATAGCGGATGCCGTAGCTGTGGTAGAGAAAGTCGGTGAGTTCGATACCCTGCTGCACCTGTAGCGCCCCTTCAGCCACGGCGGTAAAGGGGCGATCGCTGCGAATTTTTTCAGTGTCAAAGTGGCTCGCCAGCCAGTTTTGCACGGCGGGAATTTGCGCCGTTCCCCCCACCAGCAGCACGGCGTCGATGTCGGCCAGGCTGAGTCCCTGTCGCCGCATTTGCTGCAAAATTTGTTCTACACAGCCTGCCAACCGGTCAAAAAACTGATGGGTTTGCAAAATGTCTTCAAACGTGGCGCGATCGAGCTTTAGCGTTAGGCTTTCCAGCGTTTCATCATCAAAAAAGGTCTCGGTCGCCTGGGTTTTGTCCGAGAGTTGAATCTTGAGCCGCTCGACCAACCGTTGGGTTAACGGACTGAGGGGAACGCCCTGCTGCCGGTGGAAATAGTCGGCCAGCCAATTATCGATGTCCGCCCCGCCCAAATTTTCGCCCGCTTTGGCCAACACCTTAGCTCGCTGCGGCTTTTGGGCAGAAGAGTTGGCCAGGGGCTGATTACCCCAGCGCAAAATAAAGCCGAGCGGCTTACGGTTAGGGGCGATCGCCAGATCCACTACCGAAAAGTCCAGGGTGCCGCCGCCAAAGTCAACCACCAGCACCGTTTCGGCTTGACGAATGCCGTAGCCTAAGGCGGCGGCTGTGGGTTCATCCAACATCCGCACCTCCGGTAGATCGAGCGTCGCCCCGGTCTCGCTGAGCCAGTGACGATAGACCTCAAAACTATCCACCGGTACGGTAAACACGACGGAGTCCACCGCTTCGCCCGACGTCTTAATCGCCTGCAGCACATCGGCTAAGAACCAGCTGCCAATTTGCTCAAAAGAGAGGGCACAGCCATCCAGCTCTGGCAAAAAGCCTTGAATCGCCGTGCCGATGCCCCGCTTAAAATTGCGATAAAACCGATTGTCGGCGCTGACGTCGAGGCCGCTGTCACGCACTTGCTGACCGGCGTGAATCGTGCCCTTAGCAGCATTTTCGACATAGACCAGCGACGGCACCAAAGGCGGATTTTTGCCGAGCTGCTGTGCCAACGATGAGAGCGAGATCGCTTCGGGCGCTTGGGTGGCACTGTTCCAGCGCGTGATGACGGTATTGCTGGTGCCAAAGTCGATGGCGAGGGTCATAGCGGGCAATCGTTCACGAAACAGCCTGAGGAAAGAGAGTTGCTCAAATATAGCGCCTCGATCGCAAGCGCCTGGCATTGCCAAACCCTTACAGAAAGTGCCGCTGCGAGACTTTCATTAACGCATCTCGACCGGACGAGGATCAAGGGGCCGGAGGCGATGAGGCATTGAGAATGCGATCGCAAAAAAACAGCGTCCCCGCTGCCACACAGAGCGGAATGGCTAGCAAATTCATCAGTGGAATGCTAAATAGCCCCAGGCACACTAGGGCAAAACTACCACTCGCCGGGAGCGCCCGAAACACGATGCCCAGCTTTTGCCGAAACTTAAGACGCCGTCGTTCTAACGGCGCATCAAACATATCCAGGCAGACTAACAGCGAGGCCAGGGTAATACCCCCAATTGTGGCTACCAGCGTGCCCACGCCCGGAATAAAGTTGCCCAGCAGCAGGGGTAAACCAATCGCCGCTAGCAATAGCAGTTTCTTGAGTTCAAACATGAGGGCGCGCCAGATATCGATCACAATCGCCCCGGCCCCCATCGACGGCGGCGCATCTAGCTTACCCGCCTGCAAAATCTCAATCTTTTCCGACAGCTGACCATAAAACGGTGAGCCGAGAATGCCGCCAAACTGCAGCAGCACAAAGCCTAAAACGACCAACAACACTAAAATCAAGCCGCCCTGAATCACCGGACTGAGGAGTTTGATTACGGTGTCGAGCCAGGCGGGGCCAACCCAGTCAGTGAGCTGCTGAGTCCAGCGATCGCCTAGCTTGAGGCCACTCCAAATGCCGAGTGAATAGAGCACTCCCCCCAGCAGAATGTTGATCACCAGCGGCCCGATGACATAGGGGCGCAGCGATTTGTGCGTTTGGAACAAGCGCAAGGCCCGCAGCGGATAGCTAAAGCCTAGTAAGAGCCCTGGCAAGCCGCCACCACGGGGACTTAACCGTTTGCTCACCTCGAGTTTCGTCATAAGAAGCGGTGCTGACAACTCTATTCATCTTGCCCTGAGTTCGCAAGTTTGGCCGGGCTAGTCATCCGGATTTTGGTGGGGTTTCCCGAAGAAGGAACTATGTCACCTTTGGCCAAAGACTCTATGAAAGTATTTGTCATGAGCACTCTGACTTGTGCGATCGCCATTGTATTGGGCGTTCCTGCCACAGGGGCGATCGCCACGGATACCGCCTCAGCTGAACAGCTTGACCAGGCCGAACTGCTCAGCAGCAGCTATATCTATCGGCGCTACACCGGGGGGACTGGCCGCCGCGAAATTTTGTCTTAGCGTGTTCCAAGAAAAATCTATTCACGGTACGGGTGGGTTTAGCCCGACGTCTCGCAAGGCAATCTAGCCGCCGGTCATAAAACCTGTCCCAACAGTGGGACATTTATTTTGATGGCTTGCTCTTAGAGCGCGTCATCCTCTAATTGCAAAGTTCTCTGTCATGGAATGCATCGTAGTCGCCAGTCCGGTTAGGACAACACTGCGGAGTCACTTTGCAGATGCGCTAGGAACCAGAGTGCTCCTATACCCATCGCTCGAAATTCATTAGGGTCTTTTATTGTGACACTCACTGGGGTACCTGCACCGATGGCTGATTGACGCAGGTTTGCAGCCATAGCTCAGAAACCTAGATAGCTTGAGCAATGCCCATCAGGAAGATGCGTTTCAGCAAAGTTTTGGTCGCCTCGAAGCAGCGCAACTTTCTGAACTTTCTGGAAAAGTCTTTCTCGGCGTTGAATCTAATCGAGCACCAAAACGTGTTATCCTGCACGGCCCTCAGATTACATCCGTAAAGCCACGCCCTCCCACTGTGATGCTATCCCTACAGATCTGTGATCTCGCAACGGCTGCTAAATGGGGATACGTATGTCCGGTTATTTACGCAACATCCACCTCGGGATTTTACGGTAAGTAATCTACAGCATATTCACGCACAAATCCGATAAGACTCTCCGGTAATACACGGATGCTCCTGTTTGATCACATCATCTCATCCTGAACTGACGGAATAGATCGCTCAAACCCTTCCAGAACAAGGCTTTCAATTTATTCTTTGACGATCATAAAACTTGTCTACAGCGATGAATCGTCCCAATAGCTGGCTTTCTGGCGGCAATTCAGGTTAATCAAAGGACGATTTTACGTAACCCTACAGGCAGATTTTGGCAGGATTACTGTATTTTCCTACGCAATCTCTCCGTTAGGGGGTGTGACCACTACTGATGAGGATATTGACGTTATACCAGCCCGAAGTTGGTTAGCTTTTCCGATTAACTACGTCTTGAGCTATCTATACAATTGAGATGTCAACCGCAAGGAACATCTACACAATGAACATGATTACTAACCCATCCAATCCTTCTTCTATTAGTTCTGGTGTGGGTGGCAACCACGAGTCATTAACATCTTTTTGTCAGAACATTCAAGCTGAAGCTCGGCTGCAACAATATCGAATCGAGCAGCAACAACAAGAAATCAGAGTACTCAAAGATAAAGTGCAAGCTCTAGAACTTCACAAAGCGACTCAGCTAGGACAAGACAAAATCGTGGGTTTCATGGTGGGCGCGATCGTGTTGTCCCTACTCAGTTTGGCAACCTCAATCTTTTTCTCTCCGGCTGAAAGTACTCAACTTACTTATCGATCTGAAAGTTTTGATCAGCAATATGCACTCAAAGCTTAAATCCAAAAGAGCAGCCGACATCTAACAGAAACTGTTGAACACAGCAGTCCTGTTGAGTGAAGGATTGAATATCTAGGATCAGGGCGTGACGAGTTGATGGCACAAGAGCAGCAGCCATATGTCCTGGATGATGGATACACGCTTGGAATATTGAGAGGTTAACCTCTTTAGATGCTTCTGGCGTTGGCTAATCCATACGGAAACAGGCCACAGCCAGTTGTCTACCTAATCGACGATTTTGTGCTGGCTCATCAGATCCGCCATCTTTACTCTTCTGTTGAAACGCTTTTGAGTGTGCTGTAGAGAGCTGGTACTCTGCAGAAAGAATGTAGTTTAAAACTCATTAATTTCACTTTTCAATCAATGCTTTGAAAGAAAAATTTTGAATAAAAAGTTCAAACACGCCTATATGATTGACAGGAACCTGTCGATCAAAAAATGATGGTTTAGTTTTGCTTTTAATTCTTAAGTTTCCTGTGATCTCTCAATAATTAGCTAGTCATGTAAAATCAAAAACTTGAAATCTCTCTTCGCCATAAATATCACAATAAACCTTGCAAAGGTTATCCGAAGGTTGATCTGCAGGGTTTATTATTGAGGAGTCCTCAGAACTGATTTCTAAAGAGAAGTTGAAGCGCACAAAAGTAGCCGAAGCAGTATATTTGTTCGTAAGGCTGTCGATGTTCTGCTACCACGATGAGCCGTCTAAGTAGGCGACCGGAATTAAATATTAAGGTATAGAAGTTGCCAGAATCCGTGTCTATGCCATCACGTTGACTAAGGAAGAAGAGCGCACCTTAAGCGAATTGCGACAAGCCCAGACCGTGCCCTATCGCACTCGTGACCGTGCGCATATGCTGCGATTGTGCAAGATAACGGCTCGCTTCATAAGAATCGTCTGGTGCAGCAACAGTGGACACGCTGGCAGGAGCAGGGGCTATTCATCTTCTTTTTGCCCCCTTACTGTTCGGAGATGAATCCCATTGAAACCCAATGGCGGCTGTTGAAAGCCCACGAACTTGCCGAGCAAATGTTTGAATACGAGTAAGTAGGTACGGCATAAAAAGTCGAGGGGTACAACGGTTGGTTAAGGAGTCTTGACATTGACGTACTGAGGCGTGTGACCGTGAATCTCACCCCGATGTTCTAGCCCCTCGACAACGTGATAGGCCAGTTCCGCTTCACTCTCAAACATCTGCCCCCTCAACTCGTCACGCTTGAGATGTTGCCATTCCCCTTCAATCGGGTTCATCTCCGA
>JBHJJI010000099.1:0-3999 GCA_050042805.1 Leptolyngbyaceae cyanobacterium | reverse complement strand
GCACGAGATGGGCCAAGTGCAACGCCGTGAGAATGCCGTCACCCGTCAGACTGTAGTGGTGGCAGAGAATATGCCCTGACTGCTCGCCACCGAGCTTTGCCCCCTGGTCGACCATCTCGGCATGTACATGCTGATCACCGACCTGGGTGCGCATCAGGGCGCCGCCGAGGGCGTTCCAGGCCCGCTCAAAGCCCAAATTAGCCATCACCGTCGACACGATTAGATTGTCTGGCAAGCGGTCAGTTGCCTTGAGCTGCTGGCCCCACAAATACAGAATGTAGTCACCATCGACGACGCGGCCTTTGGCATCGACCGCAATCACGCGATCGGCATCGCCATCAAAGGCAAAGCCAATGTCAGCCTGATGTTCACGAATCGCCGTTTGCAGTGCGCCTAAATGCGTCGAACCGCAGTTGACGTTGATGCGATCGCCATCTGGCAGGCCATGTAGCCCCACCACGTCAGCCCCCGTGCGGGCAAAAGCTTGATGGGCAATCCCGGCAGCCGCTCCCCAAGCCATATCAAGCACCACCTTGAGACCGCTCAAATCAAGGGCCGGCAAGGGCTCATGGAGAAATTCTAAATACTGGTTGACCAGTTCAGGGCGATGGTGCCATTGGCCCCATTTCTCCGCAATAGGATGAGCCAGCGTACCGCTATGACCCCGTAGCGCCTGCTCAATTTGCTGCTGTCGGGCAGTCGATAGTTTCGTCCCCTCAGCTCCAAAAAATTTAATGCCATTGTCAGCGGGCGGATTGTGACTGGCAGAAATCATTACGCCACCGCTCGCCTCGACTGCTGGCGTCAGGTTAGCTACGGCGGCGGTCGGGCACAGACCTAAGTTCCACACTTCCAAGCCTGCGGCGGTGAGTCCGGCCGCTAGGGCAGAAGCGATCATGTGCCCTGAGTTGCGCGAGTCTTGCCCTAGCAAGATCGGCCCTCCCAAGGGATAATGCTGTTGATAAACGTGCCCAGCCCAATAGCCAATCTGCAGGGCTAATGGTGCCGTCAACAGCTCACCGGCTTGGCCGCGAATGCCATCTGTACCAAACAGTATAGTAACCGGCAGCTCAAGCGGCTGCCAACCCAGCCCAACCGGCGTTGATACCGGGTTGCGGCTCACTGACCGCGGGGGGGAACTTACCATATAAATGACTCCTCACACACTCTCCAGTGGAGAATACCACCTCTTCTTAACAATCCACAGCTCATTAGACCGATTACCCCAATGTCCACTCGTGACTGATGACTTCTAACGTTTCCTCGCCCGAGACCGATGCTTGGCAAATGGGCATTGAGCAGTTTAACCAGGGAGACTACTATGCCTGCCATGACACCTTAGAAGCCATCTGGATGACCGCTGAAATCCCCGAAAGGCCTTTTTTTCAAGGGGTTTTACAGTTAGCAGTGGCGCTCTATCATCTGGGTAACCACAATTGGCATGGCACCGCTATTTTGCTCGGAGAAGGCATTCGGCGGCTAGAACCCTTTGAGCCGAGTTATCGCACGATTGACGTCACAGACCTGCTGGATTGTGCCAGCAGCTGGTTAGAATTGCCGCAACAGCTGGGGCCTGATCAAATTGCGCTGATGGCAGAAGCCCTGAACCTGACTCATCAAGGCCAGCCAGGCGTCGGGGCAACGGCCACATTGCCGAAGTGGGAAATTCAACCTGAAAAATAATGTTGTTTTCGAATTTGAATGACCTAAGTGTGTATATAAACGGCAGAATAGGATGTCGCCACCACAAAACTTAACAGCGCGCTGCTGGCCGTGATGGGGTGGAACCCCGGTTAATTGGGTAACGTCTTAGAAGAACGTGATAGGGAACGAAATAATGGCCAATGGGGTAGCAACGTTGAGACGGGATACTCGGAATTTTTCACGCCGTGGGCGATCGCTACTGGGGCTGGTACTCACCGGCACCTTAGGCATGCTGCTGGCGATCGTCCTCCGACCCAGTCACATCGCCCTCGCGCAAGCAGGCGGCCAAGGCACGATTACCCTCAAAGCTGATGTGCAAGAAGCCAACGCCATTACCGGGGTGGTGACGGCTCGGGGCAACGTGCAGATTGAATATCCGGTGCGCGATATTTTTGCTACCTCCGCCCAAGCCCAATACTTTAGCGAAGAAAGCCGGATGATTTTGAGCGGCAACGTCGTTGTGCTGCAAGAAGGCAATCGTTTAGAGGCAGAAACCGTTACTTACCTCATTGATGAGGGGCGTTTCATTGCCCTACCGCAGCCGAACGGTCAAGTCGAAACCACTTACCTTGTGACTGACGACACAGCCACGGAAGAGGGTACCGAAGAGGAGACCGACGAGACTGACAACGGCGCATTCAACAACTCGGCCCCAGATCCGGCGCTGAGTATCTCACCTATCAATTAATCGCTCACTCGTGGTGTGAATAACGCTGCTTTGAGCACGGCAGAGGGGCTGCAGACGGCAGTCTATTTTGCGAGGAGCAAATTTTGGGGGTGCGCTTTGATAAAATTTGAGCCGAACCATTTGATCACCCTGCTCCGGTACGAAATCTCTTGAAAATCATCTTAGAGCACGTCCAAAAGACCTATGGCAAGCGCCAAGTTGTTCACCAGGTAAGCCTATCGGTGGCTCAGGGTGAGGTCGTTGGACTGTTAGGCCCTAACGGGGCGGGCAAAACCACCACCTTTTATATGGCCACCGGGCTCGAGAAGCCAGATGACGGTCGCGTGTATTTGGATCGCATTGACATTACAGACTTGCCGATGCATCAGCGGGCTCGTCTGGGCATTGGCTATCTCGCTCAAGAACCCAGCATTTTTCGGCATTTGTCCGTGCGCGACAATTTGCTGTTGGTGATGGAGCAAACCAATGTCTCTCCAGCCGCCTACGACGATCGCCTGCACGACTTGCTCAAAGAATTTCGGTTAGAAACTGTGGCTAATACCGCTGGCAACCTCGTCTCCGGCGGCGAACGGCGACGCACCGAACTGGCCAGAGCTTTAGCCGCTGGAGAAGACGGCCCGCGCTTTTTGTTTTTAGATGAGCCTTTTGCTGGTGTTGACCCGATTGCGGTAAACGAGATTCAAACCATGGTGTCACAGCTCCGAGAGCGTGACATTGGCATTCTCATTACCGACCACAACGTCCGGGAAACGCTCCAAATCATCGATCGCGCCTATATCATGAGCGAAGGTCGCATCTTGGCTTCAGGCACCGCTGACGACCTCTACAGCAATCCCCTGGTGCGCCAACACTACCTGGGTGAAGACTTCAAAATTTAGTCCGCTCAGTCCCGCTGGCTCCGCTCCCCTGTTTCTGCTTAAGTTGCGCGATACATTTTATGGATAGTCCTTACACTCAATCGACTGAACCGGCACCCGCGCAAATCCCCATGGGCCGCTTTCGCATCTCTTTGATGGACTGGTATGTGGTGCGGGAGTTATCCCTACCGTTTCTGTTTGGCGTGGGGGCATTTTCGTCGATCGGTGTTTCGATTGGGGCACTGTTTGAGCTGATTCGGCAGATTACGGAATCCGGCCTATCGATCTGGCTGGCCATGCGAATTTTTGGTCTGCGGTTGCCCGAGTTCGTGGTGTTGTCATTTCCCATGTCTACGCTGTTGGCCACCATGATGACCTACAGCCGTCTGTCTGCTGATAGTGAGTTGGTGGCCCTGCGGGGCTGTGGCGTCAGCATTCGCCGCATCGTTGCCCCCGCCATCATTCTGAGTTTTTTCGTCACGGGCATGACCTTTGCCTTCAACGAGTTCATTACCCCCACGGCAAACTATCAGGCTTCAGTCGCGTTGGAGCGAGCCCTCAATTCAGAAAGCACCCACTTTCGTGAGCGCAATAATCACTATCGCGAAATTCAAGAAGCCGCCGATGATAACGATGCCACTGAGATGTCGCGCCTGTTTTACGCCCGGCGGTTTGACGGTAATACGATGTACGGCTTGACGGTGCTAGATTTCACCCAAGAGGGGTTGAGCCAGGTGGTGAGCGCTGATT
>JBHJJI010000098.1:0-8294 GCA_050042805.1 Leptolyngbyaceae cyanobacterium | reverse complement strand
GCGATGAACAATATCTCAAAGCGATGGAATCGACCTATCAAAAACTGGAGAGTTGCTCTGTCACACTTTGCTATTCTGTTTCCAGAACGCTTCAAAGTTTGAACAAAAACCTGCTTACACAAAAATCAGAACACTCTCGATCGCCCTTTAAACGACCATAGCCGCCTACCCGCTGGTTTGGCCTGTCGCCTAGCCCGTGCACTGACCTCAAATGCTGTGCTTAAAGCGCTGCAGCCGATCGGAATAGCTCCGCATCACCTCAATGGCAAAATTGGGCGTGTTCTCAATTAAAAATTTGAAGCGCTCTTCGTTTAACACGGCCAACTCACAATCAGACTGCGCGATCGCTGTTGACCGACGCAGCTTGTCGGGATGCACCAAGGCCCCTTCGCCAAACACATCCCCCGCCTCAATCGTCTCGACCGTTTTACCCTCCACTTGCATTGCCACGGTGCCGGAGATAATGCCATACATGACGTTGCCCGCATCTCCTACCTTGAAGATGACGTCTCCGGCTTTGAGCGTTTGGTTTTCATCAACTTTAGAAAAGAGTTCGATCGTATATTCAGCGCTCATTGCACCACCTGCAGCGAGTTTTACCCCCTGATTGTCAATGACACCCCGCTGTCATCGCAACGGGGCAGCGATCCAGTGTGTTGTAAACGACCAGTGAGACCCAATAGACTGATTGATAGGATTATTGCGGGGCGGGGCGATCGCCGGTTTGATCACGATGCTCTGCACATGACTCTAGATTCCCTCCCCCTGTTGAGGACTAATTTCCAGAGTTGGTCTTCGGCGGCATCATACGAGCCATCTGCTCCCAGGTGCCGCGACCAAATTCCTTCTCATATTCTCGACTAATCCAATCACCACGCTTGCCCAGCCGTTTGGCGCTGCGGTGCAGATATTCTAAAAACGCCTGCTTTTGGTCCCAAGTGGGGCGGCGACCAAAGATTGAGCCCAAACACCAATCAACTTTTGCCGTTCTGCCGGTGTGCTCAAAAAAGTTATGTTCCGCCAGCGTGATGGCATAGCCACTTTTAAAGATACGGCGACGGTGGCCATGAAAAATTTCAATCAGTGTGGGAATATCGCGAATGGTATGGGCCTGATCGCGAGAATAGATCTGCACCATATCTTCGAGATTCAAGGGGCGTTCTGAAACCCAATTGTGCTCGCATTCAGGGCATTGCACGATGAAGCTCAGTACCATACGGCCACAGTTGGGGCAGGCTTTCATCGGGGGGGGACTGCCGCCACCGCTGCCCTCTTTGCGCATGGGCAGATGATACTCGTCAATGTCTTCGGGAAAGCCCAACCGCTCTAAATTACCGGCCTGGTCGAGAATAATGCCGCAGGTTTTACCGGTTTGGGGCGAGATTCGCATCACCCGGCCAATTTGTTGAATGTGCAGCGCGCTGGACTGAGTAGGCCGCAGCAGCAGCCCCACTTCAACGCTGGGTTCATCAAAGCCGATGCTGATCACGTTGCAAGAGGTCAGCAGCAAAATGCGTTCTTCGCGCAGATCGGCATACATGCGCTGGCGCTCTTTGATCGGGGTGCCCCCGTCCACCGTGTCAGCGGGAATGCCCGCCCGGCGAAATTCTTCCGCCACGTGGCGGGCGTGCTCGATATCCACGCAAAAGGCGATAGTGCGTTTGCCAAGCGTCAGACGCCGCCATTCGCGCACAATTTTGGAGACGAGTTCGGGGCGATCGCAGGCATTTTTGAGGCCCGCTTCGTCGTAGTCACCGCGCACCGTTTTCACGCCTTTGAGATCGGCAATGCCATCGGGCGGCATGCTGAAATATTTCATTTCTGACAGAAAACCCATTGCCTGCAGCTCTGCTGGCGGTGGGGCCGAAACCAGCGTTTCTAGGTGTTCCCCCAGCTGATCTTTGCCCAAGCGCTCCGGCGTGGCGGTCATCGCCAGATGCACCGCTTGGGGATGAGTCTTGTGAAGCACGGACTTGCCGACGCGGCTAAACAGGGTGGTGTGAGCTTCGTCGTAGAAAACCACATCAGCGGGCCAGGTGCGCCACCACTTGCGCTGGGCCATGGTTTGCACGCTGGCAATCTGAATCGGCGCGGTGCGGTCTTCTTCCCACCCGGCTTTGATGAAGCCGCAGTGCAGTCCAAAGGATTTCATCTTGTCGTAGGTTTGGCCCACCAGCACATCCAGATGCACCAAAAACATCAGCCGCTTACCTGCCGCTTCGGCATGGGCACAAATCTGGCCGCTGATGACGGTTTTACCGGCTCCCGTGCCCGCGATGATGGCGATCTTGGTATGACCTTCGTTGATTTTGCGGTACAGGTCGTTAATCAGTTCGACCTGATAGGGACGCAGCTGCGGAGAAGAAGGGCCAGACATAAAACGGGCGATCGCTCACAAGTAACAGTCAACACCCTTTCGATAATACATCGGCACTATCCCTGCTGGTGCCGGTGCGGCGATGGGGCGATCTCCGTCATCCCGTGCTGTGGGGACAAGGGGGAGCAGCGATCGGACTCCCAAGGCAATCTTGGCAATTTCGAAGATTTGAAGAGAGGGCAGATGTTTTGTCTGGATTTCAGGGCGAATCGATTCAAACCCATGTCCCCAATTAGAATTGCCCGGTGCTCCCCAGCCCCCCAGCTCCCCGGCTCCCCATATTCTTCACTCTTCCAAACTGAGCCCGGTGCTAGACGCCCCCTACTCCGTCTCTGCCTCGCCCTCCACCTCGGTCTCCGGTTCCACTTCGACCTCATCTGCCGGATTTTCGTCTGTTTCCGTCTCTGTCTCCTCTGCGGCGGCTGGTGTCAGGCGAGCTACTCGTTCCTGAATGGCGAGATGTGAGGCGACTCCTTCATAGGCGTAGCGGTTAAAGCCGCCGACCTCGACGATTTGTTTGAGATAATCGACCCGCTCAGCTGGGGCCGGGTGCGACGAAAACCAGGACAGACCGCCCGTGCCGCCGCTTTCTTCCTGCAGGGTAATCATGAGATTGTGCAGCCCATCGGCGGCGTAGCCCCCGGCTGAGAGCAGCTGTGTGCCTAAAATGTCGGCCTGCCGTTCCATCTCGCGGGAGTAGCTGCTAAAGGCCAGGCTGGCGGCAATGCCGCCCACCTGTGGCAGTGGAATGATGCCTGCTACGCTGCTGATCAGGTTGCCGTTGGTCGCCATTTGAAAGCCATGGGAGAGGACAGCGTGGGCGAGTTCGTGCGCCACGAGACCTGCTAATTCAGCCTCTGAATCGGTTTTGAGGATGGCTCCCGAGTTGATAAAAATCTTGCCGCCGGGGAGGGCGAAAGCATTCAGCGCGGGGTCTTCAATTACATAAAAGTCGTAGTCAAATTCGTCGCGACCGGCGAGGCTGGCCAGCTTTTGCCCCATGCCGTCTAAATAAGCATTGACTTCCGCATCCGTCATCATGGGGGCTTGCGTTTTAATTTGCTCTGCCGCGCCCGCGCCAACGGCTGACTCCCCCTGCAGCAAAATCATGGCGGAGTTGAGGGCGGTGTAGGGGCCGATCAGACCGCCGGTCAAGATCAGGCCCGCTGCCCCGGTGACGATGTTGCCGATCAGGTTGCCGGTCAACTCTTCATTCATAGCTGCCCGAAACCGATCCAAATTCTCCTGGCTGAGGGTTTCCATACTGGCCTGGTCAGGATGCTCAGGATTGAGCAACACGAACTGTTTGGCCGTGATGGCGGCTTCAATCCACTGTTCCAAAGCCATTTGGGTTTGCGTCCGCGCCTGCAACAGGTCGGGCTGGCTGGGGTAGATCATCAGCGCCCGGTCGAGGATCTCGTCGGCTTCTTCGGCGCGATCGTTGGCAATCAGGTAATCCGCATAAAACACCTGGGCGGGAATGAATTCGGGATACTCATCGACCAACAGCTCCAATGGTACCAAGGTGCGGTGGGTCAGCCCCAGCTCGTAGCCCGCCTGGGCTTCGCGCCAATAGACGGTGCCGCCCGGTGGTAAATCAGCTGGGTCGTAAATCGGCAGTGGTCGCAGCGTATCCGGATCAACTTGCCATAGGGCGTCTTTCACCTGGCGGTAGAGCACCTCGGCGGCGTCGCGATCGCCCGCCAAATAATAGTCATCTGCCGCCATCAAGATTTGCTGCTGTTTCGTAATCTTGGGCGGTTCTGCGGCCTCACCGAGGGATTCAATTTCGGCGTCGTTCCAGGTTTCATCGGCTTCGGTCGGCAGGCTTTCAGCGGGAAGCCGGGGTTCAAAATCAGGCAAGTTGAGGGTGTCTTCCGCTGGGTCGGAGTCGGGTGAGGCGGCGTCATCCTCAGGCAAACTCAACTCGTCAGCGGCGTCGGGCTGAGGCTCAGTGGTGGATGGCTCCGCTTGTGCCATTTGCCTCGGCGGAGCGGCTTGAACGGCTGATCGAGGCCATCCCCAAAGGTTGAGCCCAGCCGCCATCAAAAGCCCGACTAGGCTCCAAGCTAAGAAGCGTTTTCGAATCGTCATGCTGTTGTCCTGCTATGAGACCGCGTACCCATGCTGTGATGCTTGATATCGCCAATCTAGCAGTATCACTGGGCTGTCGATAGGCGATTATTAAATTCTGATCGAGGGCGGCGGCAAAAAGTTCCTGGCTGGCAAAACGACTTTGCCAAATGAGTGTGCCTGCTGCCTAACTGGGCTCCTTCTCAGCGTTGCGGCACGAGACTATCCCCAATGAGGGCATAAGCAGGGGTTAGCGATCGCCCGCCTCACTGCCCCACATCCCTTCCAGCGAAAGCTGAGCCGCCGCTCGGGTCAGGGCCGCTAAATCGGTGGTCTTGGTGAGATAAGGCATTGTACCGAGGACGGGCAGCTGAGTCAGGCGCTCGATCAGTTCAACGGGTGCCCAGTTGGCTTGCTGTTCCGGCGTTAGCGGCGCGGCACAGTTGAGCACAATGCCTCGGATCGCCAGCTGATGCTGACGGGCGAGAGCGGTGTTAGCCACGGCTTGGGCGATCGCGCCCAGTTGCACGGGCACCACTAGCACAATGGGCAGTCGCCAGGCCGCCGCCACGTCAGCCACAGTCCATTCCTCGGTGACGGGCGAGCCTAAACCGCCCAACGCTTCGATCAATACAAAGTCACGCTCAGTCAGGAGCTGGTTGAGGGTCTGCCAAACGAGACTTAAATCCACCGTTTTGCCCTCTTGCGCAGCGGCGAGCGGGGGCGCGAGGGGAGCCGCAAACCGCTGGGGCGCGATCGTCTCCGGCAACTGATCCAGCTCAAACAGCTGGGTATAGGTTTCAAAATCGCCGATGCCAGACTGCACCGGCTTGATCAGGCCTAATGCTGACTTCGGAAAATGCTGCAGCCAGTAAGCGGTCAGAGCCGTGGTGAGGATGGTTTTGCCCACCTCGGTATCGGTGCCGGTGATCAGCAGCCCGTTGGCGATCGCGTTGCCCATGGCTACTGCACCCCAAATCTTAAGGTGAATTCAGATGCTTCGGCAGCGGAGACATCGATGATGAAATCGCCGCCCACCGGCACCGGCTCTTCCCAAAGTTGCACATTATTAGCGAGCGGATCGCCCGTGGGCAGGGCCACCGTGAAGGTGGTCGGAGCGGTTGAGCTGTTAACCTCAACGGTGAGCACTTCCCCTTCGCTGACGTTGATGACATAGCGGCGCACGCGACCCGGCCCGGCACTGTTGGCAACCAGAATGCTGTCTTGCCCTGCCGGAAAGCGCACCCGCTGCTCGGAAACAATGTCGGGTGGCTCGGGTTGGGTTGGTTGCTCAGGTGTTTCGGGTTCAACCGGGACTTCGGGTTCAACCGGTGTTTCCGGGTCAACCGGTGTTTCCGGGTCAACCGGTGTTTCCGGCTCGGCTAGAGAGACCTGCAGCTCATAGTTGCCTTGCTCAATGCCCGCGACCGGACTGAGCTGAATCACGTATTCGCCGGTAAAGTCGAGCGTGCCCTGCCAGCCCAGCACCCGTCGGCCCTGGCTGTCAGGCGGATTGCCGTTGGGAGCCAACACCGTCATCAACACGCTTTCGCCCTCTAGCTGGGCCCTCAGCTGATCGCCCTGACGACCTTGCACCAAATAGTTCACCGTTTCATTGGCCTTGAGGCTGCCTTCCACCGTGGTTGATTCGCCGGGCTCAATATTCAGATTTTGACTGAATTCAACGGGTTCATTGGTCGGCGGCTCTGGTTCCGGCGTCGGTTCGGGGGTGGGTTGTACGACGGGTTCTTCCGGATTGATTTCGATCGTGGGGACGTCGGTTTCGGGCTGCTCTGGGGTGCGATTGAGCACGGTCACTAAGCCCCAGCCGCCGAGGCCCGCCACCAGCACGAGGGCCAGGGCTAACGCTCCCACCGCTAAGGGATTTTCCCAAATCGAAACGGTATCATCGTCCAACACAGAAGGGGTTGATGACCGCGTCGGTTGCACTGTCTGTGGCCCCGCCATCATCGTGGACTGATAGGAGCGACCGACAGCCACCGTGCGCATTTGTGACGGCGGGGCGGCAGCAGCAGGCGGCGGCGCTGTTGGGTAAATCGGGGGTGGAGCGGTGGCTGCTGTGAAGTTGTTCGCCGTGCCCAGAGCCTGAGCCATTTCACTGACCGATTGATAGCGATCGCCCGGCCGATAGCTGGTGGCTTTGTCCAATACCTGAGCTAGCCCCGCGCTGACGTTGGCATATTGCTGCCAGTGCCAAGACAGGTTCACGTCGTCAAAAATATCTTGGGGTTCCCGTCCGGTGAGCAGCACGATCGCCGTCACCGCTAAGGAATACAGGTCGCTGCTGGGATAGGCCCGCCCGGATTGCATCTGCTCGCTGGGGGCATAACCTGGTTTGCCCACGGTGGTGGCATGATGGGTAACGTCGGCCATCTGCACCCGCGTCACGACTTCCTTCACGACGCCAAAGTCGATCAGCACCGGCAGGCGATCGCGGTTGCGCAGCAAAATATTGTCGGGGCTGATGTCGCGGTGAATGATGCCCTTGGAGTGAATATGGGCTAGCACCGGTAATAGCTGCTGCAAGAACTGCCGTACTTCTGCTTCGGAAAAGCCCAGGTTTTGCGATCGCCGCTGGTTGAGCAGCTCGCGGTAGGACAAGCCCTCAACGTAGTCCTGTACCAAAAACAGGCGATTCTCGACCTGAAAGGTCGCCCGAAACTGGGGAATTTGCGGATGCTGAATCTGGTAGAGAATTGCCGCTTCCCGCTGAAACAGCTCAGTGGCCTTGCTGGAAAAGTGATCTTCACCCTGCTGCGGCAAAAACTCTTTGACCGCGCAATACTCTTGAAATCGCCCCTGATCTTCAGCCAGATAGGTGCGCCCAAAGCCGCCCTGACCCAGCAGCCGGAGGATCTGATAGCGAGATTGCAGCGTGGTGCCGGAGGGAACGGGAGAATACATAAGCCAACTGCTCTGGGCCTAAACACGGGCAAGCATACCCCAATTACAGTAGCCTGCCGTTGAGATTTCATGATTTTAGACTGTGCCAATCTGACTTGTCAGGCAGCGGGATTAAAGGCGGCAGGTAGAAGTCTGCAAGTTACTGTTTTCTCGGCTCAGCAGGGAGACCCTTACGACATTCGGTGGCGCTGCCATCTGGACCAAAATTCCGTTCAATGACGGTAGAGACTAATCGCTTCCTGCCATTACCAGTTAAGGAGGTGCAATATAAAAAGCTGAGGCTTGTGACGATATATCCAGCAGCCTTGGTATGGATATATCGAGTTGTGTGGCCACGGCTTGCTCCTCGCTACTCCAAGCGAGTTCCGATGCACTCTTAAACATCTGTTCCCTGAGTGGATCGCGCTTGAGATGTTGCCCTTCTCTTTCGATAGAATTCACGTTGGAATAATGAGCGTGAATAACCTACCGCATATCTGCGCTTCCCAGTGAGCCAGTTCATTTTTGCTGCGCCACGTTGCTTTTGTTGATCGAGCCATTGCTTGTCACAATTAGCTGTATTAGCTCTGTTTGACGTTGCCCTTCAGCATAATTGAGATGCCAACTGAACAATCATTTTAACGAGTTAATTGTTGATCAAGTCAACCTACGCAACATCGACTGTAATCTTCTACCAATTCTAATTTCAATGTTTCCAATAACTCTGCGACGTCAACCTCAAATGCCTTTTCATTGATGTTATCTGAAACATTGGCGAAGAAAAATTGATGATTATGGTCTAATGATTTCGACAGGAAATAATAGTGCGGAATGATTTCCGATCCCGGAAATATCTCCAATACATTTGCATTTTCTGCGAACAAGACATTTGACATCCCAGCCCCATGCACACCGATAATGTACTCGGCATCGTAGAATA